>NZ_DEPM01000067.1:0-21580 GCF_002358775.1 Martelella sp. UBA3392 | reverse complement strand
AGTCCGCCAGCCGCTCCGGCGTCTCGCGCACGCCGCGCGGCGAGATGTCGTTGTCGAGGCAGTAGGCGGCAAGCGCCCCGACGCTTTCGCCGATGTTCCACTCGACCGGATGCAGCCGGTAACAGCCATTGGTCAGATGGGTGGTTCCGATATTCTTGCAGGCGGGCAGCATGTTCTCGACCCGCTCCGGGATCAGGCTGCCCAGCGGAATCTGGAACGGCCAGTTGGCGATGTCGACATAGTTGCGCGGCGCGGTGGAGGGGTGAAGGTCGATGCGATAGGAGCCGACGCCGACGCTGTCGAAGAATTGCTCGGCGCCCTTCAACCCTTCGCGGGCATCGATGCCGACATGGTTCTCGGTCACCGTGAACAGCGCCTTGATGCGGCGGCTTTCGCGGATATAGGGGGCAACCGTCAGGCCGTCGAGCGTGCCCATCACGCTTCCCGCCGGCTTCAGCCCGCGATAGCCGTAGCCGCCGTCATGGCGCGGCGCTTCGGTCTGCATCCAGTAGAGCATGGAGAGCGAGAGCTGGCGCGCGCCCTCCAGATGCTTTTCCGCCTCCTCGGGCGAAACGCCGACGATGGGGCCCCCGCAATAGTCGATCTGCGGCCAGTTCACGAGGCAGATGTCGGAGGGGTAGCGGTTGCCGACATGGTTCTTGCGATAGAATATCCGCCGGTAGTGCCAGTTGTCCGGCGCGAATTTGGCGTCGCTGTCGCCCACAAACAGCGGGCGATTGTCGGGCTCCAGCGTCACCGGATTGGGGCCGATGAAGGAAAGCTGGCGGTCGGGCCAGAAATCGAGCTTGAAATCGCGCCAGATATCATAATCGCGCGGGCGCTCGATGGTGTGGTCCTCGTCCGGGTGATAGCTCATGGCGAAGCACCAGCTCACCGCCTGCTGGTCATTGGGGTCGGCCTCGCCCGCAAGGGCCGCCGGCTCGCCGGTCTGGGCCTGGCTTTCCGCGCCGATGACGTGCTCGACATTGCCGAGCTCCAGAAGATCGCCAAGTTCGGTGGCGTCGATGAAATAGCGACCGGTCAGCACCATCTCGCCATGTTCGGCGGAGCGCACGGTGACGGCGGTGAAGCGGTCGCCATCGGTCTCGGCGGCAACCGGTTTGGCGTTCATGAGAACCGTCAGCCGGCCGGTCGCGTACCACGGCGCAAGCAGGGCTTCGATCGCCGCCACGCCGGCGCGCGGTTCCGCGCAGATCGGCGAGACGTTACCGCTTCCGGGGTTGAGGTTTTCGTCGTTGCGGGCCTCATCGGTCAGCGGGTAGTGGTCGCGGTAGTAATCGCGAATGTTCTGGCGAAGCGCACGGTAGCTCGCCGTCGAGCCGTCCTTCTCGATCCACGGATTTTCATCCGGCGGCACGGCCTGCGTCGTCAACTGGCCGCCGAGCCATTTGAATTCCTCGGTCAGGATGACGCTGCGGCCGAGTTTCAGCGCCGAAAGCGCCGCTGCGACCCCGCCCAGACCGCCGCCGATGATGACGATGTCGCTGGTGAGTTCCTTCATTTTGTTATCCTTTCACGCCAGACAAGGCGAAACTTTCAACGATCTGGCGCTGAGCCAGAATGTAGACGATGAGCATGGGAATGACGGCCAGCGCGGTGGCCGCAAGCTGCAGGTGCCAGAGCGGCAGGCCGTAGGTGTCGGTGAAATTGGCAAGCGCCAGCGGCAGGGTGAACAGCTTGATGTCGTTGACGAACACCAGCGGCTCCAGAAACAGGTTCCACGAAAACAGGAAGGTGATGATGCCGACGGCGGCAAGCGCCGGTTTCGATAGCGGCAGCGCCACCTTGAAGTAGACCCCGAAGCGCGTCAGCCCGTCCATGCGGCCGGCCTCCTCCAGCTCCTTCGGCAGAGCCAGGAAAAACTGCCGCATCAGGAAGGTCGCCATGACCCCCTGCGAGCCGAACACCGGCAGCAGGATCAGTGGCATATGGGTGTTCATCAGGCCGAGATTCTTCATCAGGAAGAAGTTCGGCACGATGGTCACCTCCTCCGGCATCATCAGCGCCGAGATCAATAGCAGCAGAACCAGCGCGCTTCCGGCAAAGCGCAGCCGCGCCAGCGCATAGCCGGCCATCGAAGACAGGAACAGCGTCAATCCGGTGACGATGACGGCGATATAGAGCGAGTTGAAATATTGCCGGGCAAAGGGCTGATAGGCGAAGACCTCGGAAAAGTTCGACCAGTGGAATGTCGCCGGGATCAGCGCGGCCGAGGAGAACACGTCCGCCTGACCCTTGAGCGCGCCCGACAGCATCCAGATGAACGGGAACACGAAGGGAATGGCGAGTGCGGAAAGGCCGATAACCCAGCAGATGCGGGTGATCTTCTGTTGCAGGCGGTAATTCATTTGCGCACCGTTTTCAAAAGCATCTGCAGGATGGTGAGCGCCAGGATCAGCACGAACAGCACCACGGCGAGTGCCGAGGCATAGCCGGTGTTGAAGAACTTGAAGCCCTGCTCATAGATGTAGAAGGCGAGCACGAGGGTGGCGTTCTGCGGCCCGCCGCCGGTCATGAGATAGATATGGTCGAACACCTTCAGCGAGCCGACCACCGTGATCACCATGATCACCAGCGTCGTCGGCGCCAGCAGCGGCCATGTGATGCGGCGGAAGATGTCCCAGCCATTGGCGCCCTCCAGCCGCGCGGCTTCCTCATAATCGCGCGGGATCGCCTGCAGTGCCGCGATATATAGGATCATGTTGAGGCCCACGGTCTTCAGCACGCGGGTGACGATCACCGAGGCCATCGCCCAGCGCGGCTCGTGCAGCCAGTTCGGCCCGTCAATGCCGACGACCGAGAGCGCCTGATTGACCGCGCCGCTTTCATGCTGGAGCAGGAAGGTCCAGATGATCGCCCAAGCCACGGCGGATGTGATGACGGGCGCGAAGAACAGCGTGCGGAAGACGACCACGCCCCGGAAGGGCCGCGACAGCGCGATCGCAAGCCCGAGCGCCAGCGCCATGTTGAGCGGCACGAGGCCCACCGCGAACACCAGCGAATTGCCGAGCACGTGCCAGAACGTGTCGTTGCGGGTCAGCGCGTCGACATAGTTCTCCATGCCGACGAAGCGGGATTGCTGGGTCAGCAGGTTCCACTCCGTGGTGGAATAGTAGAACACGGCGATCAGCGGGCCGACGAAGAAGATCAGGAACCCGGTCAGGATCGGGCTGACGAACAGCCAGCCGGCGATCGCCTCACGCGTCTTCAGTGTCAGTCCGGAACGGAGAGCGGACATCATCGCTTCCTTTATGCGGGCGAATTTCGAATGTTTTTGGTTTCCGGCGGCGTTTCGCAGACCGAGGCCACGTCAATATGGCATGCCTCCCTCACCCTGCGTCATCCTCGGGCTTGACCCGAGGATCCAGGCCTCGCGACGGGCGCTGGTGGATGCTCGGGGCAAGCCCGAGCTTGACGCGAAGAGAAGGGATAACCTCAGCGGTGACGCAAAAGCACCGCCGGAAAACCTCTCTTACTTCAGCAGCGGGTCGATATCGTCGCAGAGCCTTGCGAGCACGGCGGGCACATCCGCGTCGGCTGCCCACAGCGCGTCGAAATCGGGCCGCGATGCGGCCTCGATCTGCGGGTAGCGCTCATGGCTCGGCAGCACCGAACCGCCCTCAATCCCGGCCGCCACGATTTCCATCTGTTCCGGCGTCACGGCAGGGTTGCTGGAAAGGAACGCATCGCTCTCCAGAACGCTGATGCGCGCCGGCGGGAAGAACTCGGCCATCTTGGCGACGTTTTCCGCCGAGGTCATATGCGCCAAAAATTCGGCCGCGACCTCCTTGTTCTTGCCCTGTGCGAAGGCGACGACGGCGGCCTGGCCGACGGTCGAGGCTTCGCCCGCCGGACCGGAGGGAAGCGGCGCGATCCCCCAGTCGAAACCGACATCCGCCAGTTTGGTGACGCGCGAAATCTGCGTCATCGTCAGAGCCGCGTTGCCGGAGAAGAAATCGCCCTGCTCGCCGGGCGGCACGGTCGACTGATCGGCATAGACCATGTCGTGGAAAAGCTGCACGGCTTCCGCTGATTCCGGGCTGTCGAGCGTGCAGGCGCCATCGGTCCAGGCCTCGCCGCCATAGGCGCGCACGATCGGCATCAGATTGTGCATCACGCGGGCGCCATAGCCCTGGCCGTCGACGGTCTCATAGCCCCAGACGCCGGCATCGGCGTTGCGCAGGGCGGCCGCATCGGATTTGAGCTGTTCCCACGTCCATGTGCCGTCCGCCGCGCGCTCGGCAGGCGTTTCCAGACCGGCCTCGTCATAGAGCGTCTTGTTGAAGTAGATCAGGAAGGGCGAGGTGGAGAAGGGGATGCCGTAAACCGCATCGCCCTTGGTCCACAGGCCCATCGCCGGCTCGGAGAAATCGGCATAATTGTAATCATCAGCCGCCGTCAGCGTGTCGGAAACATCTTCAAGCACGCCGGCATTGACGAAGGCGGGCGCTGAGCTTTCCAGAAGCCAGCCGAGATCGGGCGGATTGCCGCCGGCAAGCTGCAGGGTCAGCTTCTGTACGTAATCGCCGAACGGAATGGTGTCGAACTGCACCGTGACGTCCGGATGGGTTTCGGTAAAGCTTTCGGCAATGCCGTTCAGCATGGCCAGATGCGCCTCGCTGCCGGTCCACACGGTGAACCGAAGCTCCTCGGCCGCCGCCGCCGAAGCGAGCGTGCCGGTGAGGGCTGTTGCGATGATTAAACGCTTAATCATTTGGGTCGACATGATCTCTTAAACCTCCCGTTTCAGATCAGATTCAAATTGCTTTCAGCGTTTCACCCGGCACATAGCCGAGCGGTTGCATGATATTCTCGGGCACTTTCCCGGGCTCGCGGATTTTTGCGATCAGGGTTTCGACGGCCCGTTCCCCCATTTCCTCCCTGGGAATGGAAATGCGGGTCCAGCGCTCGCCCTCGGCCTCGTCGAACAACGGGGCGGCGAGGGCGACGACGGAGATGTTGTCCGGAATTGTCAGGCCGCGCGCGGCGAGCTGACGTTCCAGCGCCACGGCATGGGCAAAGGTCTCGGCAAGGACCACGGTTATCCCGCTTTTCAGCAGATCGTCGATCCATGCAGGGCTTATCTCTTCCGGCGCGATCCTCTCGACGGAGAGCGACAGGTCGCCATGACCGTTTTCAAGGAAGCCGCGCTCGCGGTCCTCATTCTGCTCGCGCACCTCCCGCTCGCCGATCAGCATCAGCGCGCGATGTCCCATCGCGCGGCAACGGGTCACGACATCGCTGACGGCGCTGCGGTAGTCCGGCGCCACCCAGCTTACATGCCCGCCCTCGACCTCGCGTCTGCCGATGGTGACGAAGGGGAAGCCGATATCGCAGAGCCGCTTCAGATCGTCCTTGTCCTGCGCCGCGCCCAGAAGGATTGCACCGTCGGCAATGCCCATGCGATTGGTGCCCTTGGGGAAGATGCTGCGCCGGCCTTTTTCGAGCGTCGACGAGGTGAAAAGCAGCAGATCCTGCCCGGAGCGCATCGCGCCCCGCTCTATGCCAAGCAGGAAGGGATAGAAGAAGTTCTTCCGGTCGGCGGGAAAGACCGCCTCATAGGTAAACACGCCGATGATATTGCGTCGTCCGCCCGCGAGCGATTGCGCCACGACATCCGGCGCATAGCCAAGCGCTTCCATGGCCGCGCGAACGCGCTTTTCGGCTTCCTCGCCAACACGGATGGTCTTGCCGGGCTTCGGCGAAATCACGGCGGATACTACAGCGGTGGAAACCCCCGCCATCGCCGCGACATCGCTCTGGGTCACGCGCCGCGCGCGCTTCGGCCCGGTCAAAGTCAAGATATCCTCCCGAATGCTTTTGATTAAGCGTATAATCAAGCCGTAAAGCAGTCAATAGGAATCATACGGAATTGTTGCTAGGCGGCAAACGGGTCAAAACGGCCCATATGAACTTAGCCATCCAGATGTCCGCTGCCATCTTGCCATCAACTTTGCCGCTCACTACATTTGAGTATGTCGCATTTGGCGACCCATGCAAAAGGAGGGAACGATGGCAGAGCCGCAACTATCAGTACGTAGCGCCCGCGCGCGCGACCTGGCGCATCGTCTGGCCCAGCGCGAAAAGCGGTCCATTGCCGATATCGTCGAGCGCGCGCTTGAGATTTATGCCGAGCGGGAAGCCGGCCGGGAACCCGCACGGCAATTCTACGCGCGTCTTGCCGGCGAAGAAGGCGAGGATATTGATCTTGAAGCGATTATTTCCGCCCACCGCAGACCCCATGGCGGGCCGGAATTGTGATCTTCCTCGATACCAACGTGATTTCGGAAACTCTGCGTCATGCACCTGACGGCCATGTGCTCGACTGGCTCGTCCGTCATGACGGCGAACTCGCGCTGCCCACCGTGGTCATCGCCGAGATCGCTTTCGGAATCGCGAAAATCCACCCCGACCAGCGCGCAAATCGGCTTGAGGAGGGGTTGTCAGCATGGCGCAATCGCTTTGCCGATCGGATATTTGGGTTTACCGAATCCGCGGCGCTTGCCTATGGCGAGATCATGGGCGCTGCGGCGCGTCATGGTCGGCCGATGTCCGTCCCGGACGGCATGATCGCGGCCATCGTCAAGGTTCATGACGGCACGCTTGCAACGCGCAACATCAAGGACTTCCGAGAGACAGGGATTGAACTCGTCTCGCCTTGGGAAGGATAGGCGCGTTTTCCTGCCTTCAACGAGCCCCTACCGCCGCGACAGCGCCACCGAGGAACAGGGCGCGTCCAGCAGGTCGGCGAGTTCGTCATCGAGATGCATCAGCGAGATCGAGACGCCGGCCATGTCGAGCGAGGTGTAGTAGCGCCCGACCAGCGATCGCGTGACCTTGAGCCCGTGCGCCTTGAGCCGCTTTCTGATGCGGCCGTTCAGGATGTAGAGTTCCATATCGGGCGTCGCGCCCAGCGAATTGACCAGGAGGGCGACGCGGTCGCCCTCCTTCGGCATCATTTCATCGAGCAGACGGTCGATCACGAGATCGGCGGCCTGATCGGCCGTGCCGATGGCGGCGCGGGCGATGCCGGGCTCGCCATGAACGCCGACGCCGATTTCCATCTCGTCGGGTCCGAGCTGGAAGGTCGGGCGGCGGGTTTCGATCGAGGCGCCGGGTTCCAGCGCCAGCCCCATGGTGAAGGTGCGCTCATTGGCCCGCCGCGCCACCGCCACGCAGGCGTCAAGCGGCATCATCCGCTCGCAGGCAGCACCGGCGACCTTGAAGATGAACACATTGCCGGCGACCCCGCGCCGCGTGGCCCGCATTTCCTTCGGCGAGGAGGCGATGTCGTCGGTGGTGACGACGGCCTGCACTTCGATGCCCTCGGCGGCGGCCATTTCGGCGGCGATCTCGAAATTCATTACATCGCCGGAGAAATTGCCGAAAATGTGCAGTACGCCGGCCCCGCCATCAACCGCGCGGGTGGAGGCAAGGATCGGATCGGGCGGCGGGGCGGCAAACACATTGCCGACGACAACCGCATCCGCAAGCCCTTGGCCGACATAGCCGAAAAAGCCGGGCTCGTGCCCCGCGCCGCCGCCAATGACGAGGCCGACCTTGCCGGGGCGGGGGGCGTGAGCGGAGCGGAGCGCACGTGGAGCGCCCGGAACCGGGGCCAGGATTTCCGGATGCGCCAGAAGCGCGCTCGCCAGCGTCTCGTCGACCGCGTCCTGCGGGCGGTTGATGAATTTCTTGGTTTGGACCCGTTCGGGGAGCTGGGTGGTTCTGGCGGTCTCCATCCGCTGCGGCCGGATCTCCACGTTCTCGGAGCGCAATATGCCCCATGCCGTATCCACATCGGTGACCAGCACGCTGACATAGCCGCCGCGCAGCGCCGCGAGGATCGCCTGCACCTTGTCGATCCCGCCGGCCACCGCGATGCGCTGGGGAATGGCGCGAAGGGCGGCAAGCTCAATGCCGACCGTGCGCCCGTCGAGCGGGCCGGCGACGGGCTCGCCGCGCGCATTGATCAGCCGGCCGGCAATGCTGCCGACGGCGGCGTGATAATGCTCGTTGACGTTCACCTTGTCGAAGAAGCCGCTGGTGTGGATCGTGCTTTCCGCCCGAAGCGACGAGATGCCGAGTAGGATGCGGTTCGCCGCCGCCAGCACGCCAAGCTGTTCGGCGATCACCGGCTCCTCGAACAGCACGTCCCGGACGGCCGCTGACGAGAGAATCGCGGGCGACGACAGCGGAATGCAGCGGGCGTCCAGCGCCTCGGCGAGCCGCGTCGCGCAGGCTTCCGGCGTCCACGGGATCTTGGCGGTCGTGCCACCGGTGGCCTGAACCACGCGCATGTCCCTGAGGTTGACCCGCTCGACGGCATTGGCGATCGCCAGCATCGTCCGGCCCCAGGTCACCGCGATGGTATCGCCGGATTGCGCATGCAGCGCCAGCACCTGCGCGCCAGCGGCCCCCAACCGCTCCGTCAGCGTGCGTTCGCCGCCGGTTGACGGGATCACCAGACAATCGGCGAGACCGAAATGCTCCTTGAGGCTCTGGGCCAGCGATAATTGTCGGAATTTTTCCGGCGCGATTTCGATCGAAACGATCCCGCGCGTGCGGGCGTCGGCGAGATAGGCGTTCACCGTCGGACGGGAGATGCCCATGGCAACCGCGATGTCGCCCTGGGTCATGCCCTCCTCGTAATAGAGCCATGCCGCCCACAGCAGTGGGTCTGAGCCGAAGCGCAGCGGCAATTGGGAGCCGGATTGCCTCTCTGAGGCGGACAGGGCGCGCGGACCGCTCTTTCGTGCCATCAGCGGGTCTCTCGCTCGGCTGCCGCAGATACCCACTCGCTGGCAGCGTCGATCAGCGCGGCAGCGGAAACGGCTCCGGGGTCCAGATGGCCGATGGTGCGCGCGCCAAGGCGGGCGGCGCGGCCCTTGGCCGCCACCATGCCGCGCGTCGCCTCCGCTCCTTCGGCGGCGGCCGCAGCGGCGCGTTCCATCACCTGGACGAGCATTGCACCTTCGGCTCTGGCATCGCGTATTGCATGGGTGGCGGGCAGCCAGGCATCCAGCATGGTCTTGTCGCCGGGGGATGCCTTACCGCGTTCCTCGATCCCTTCCGAAATCGAGATCAGAATATCGGCGAGACGTTCTACCGGCACCTGTTTTTCTTCCGGCATGGCAAGGCCGGCGCGGGTCAATCCGCTGGCATAGAGCGGCCCGGTGGTGGCGCCGACGGCATTGAGGAAGGAGCGGCCCGCCTGCGTCAGTGCGATCCTGAGCGAGGCGTAATCGGAGGCATTGTGGGTGAGCGCCACCGCCGCGGCGGAAAAGCCCTCGGCCATGGCCGTGCCGTGGTCGGCATCGCCGATCGCCCCGTCCAGTTCCGCGAGATAATCGCGTTCATCATTCATCCGGCGCGCGAAGGCGCGAAACAGATCGGCGAGGGCATGGCAATCGAGATACATCATGGCCGCATTATGCTGCGAGGTGGCGGGCGAGCACAAGCTTTTCCGTGCCCGCCCGCGCCGCCTTCATCAATCCTGAAGGCGGCGGGAGAACCCATTTCCAAGTTCGGTCAGGATCATGCAGCAGGAGGTGGCTCCGGCATCCAGAACACCGCGCGAGCGCTCGCCAAGCCGGCTGGCGCGCCCGATGCGGGCAACCAGATCGATGGTGGAGTCCCGGCCCTTTTCCGCGGCTTGCGCCATCGTTTGAAGGGCAGGGGCGAAGCCGTCTGCCTTCGCGGCGTCGAATGCCTCGACGGCTGGAACCAGCGTGTCGATCAGCGTCTTGTCGCCGACCTTGGCTGAACCGGTGGAGCGCACGCCAGCCAGCCCCGCATTGAGCATCTGCGAAAACGCATCGGCGTCGATCGCGGTGCGGCCCTTGATAGATGACGCCATTTCCTGGAACATTAGACCGTAGAGCGGACCCATCGAGCCGCCGATCTCCGACATCAGCACATCCGACAGCACGCTCATTGCCTCGTCGAGCGGCATCGATGAGCCGGCGATCCGCTCGGCCGCGCGGCCGAAACCCTTGGCCATGTTGATACCGTGGTCGCCGTCGCCGATCTTGCCGTCGATCTCCGAAAGCCAGGCCTTGTTCTCGACGATCACCGCCGCGATCTCCTCGACGATCGCCGCATTGCCGGCATTCTTCACCGAAGGGCCGTTGATGGTTTCGGGCGCGCGCGGCGCGTCGTTCTCGGTGTTTGCCGTCTTCGCCTGAGCGGTGGTGGCAGCCTTTGCTGCGGATCGCTGGATTGCCGGCGCGGCATTGCCGGTCTGGCTGAAGCCGGGCGCGGTGGCTTCCATATCCAGCAGCGCCTTCATCTCATCGTCCAGCACCATGACCGATAGCGTCGCGCCGATCATTTCCAGCGAGGTGAAGTAATTGCCGACATAGGCGCGGTAGACGCTCGCGCCGCGCGCCTCGATTTCCTGCTCCATGCGGTCATAAAGCACGTAGAGTTCGTTGACCGGGGTCGCGCCCAGCCCGGAGACCAGAACAGCGACCTCGCTGCCCTTCGGCAGATCATGATCGTCCATGACGATCTTGACCATGTCGGCGGCGACCGCGTTGGCGCTCTTCAGCGGCTCCACGCGGGTGCCAGGCTCGCCGTGGTGGCCGATGCCGACCTCCATCGTGCCCGGTTCGATCTGGAAGTTCGGATGACCGACGGCCGGCAGGGTGCACGGGCCAAGCCCGACGCCGACGGAGCGCACGCTGTCGATCGCCTTTTGCGCGGCGGCCTGCACTTCGGCAAGCGATCCGCCTTTGGCGGCGACCGCGCCGGCGATCTTCCACATGAAGATCTCGCCGGCCACGCCGCGGCGCTTCTCGCGCTCGGAAAGCGGCGCGGAGCAGACATCGTCATTGGCGACCACGGTCGCGACCTCGATGCCCTCTTTCTCGAGCATGCCGGCGGCCATTTTGACGTTCATGTTGTCGCCCGCATAGTTGCCGTAAAGCACGGCGACGCCCGCGCCGCCATCGGCTGCGCGCATCGCATCGGCAAAGCTCTTGGCCGTCGGCGAGGAGAACAGTTCGCCGACAGCGACCGCGTCCACCATGTTGCGGCCGGTGTAGCCGATGAAGGCCGGCTCGTGGCCGGAGCCGCCGCCGGTGACGATGCCGACCTTGCCGGAAACCGGCGCTGTCTGCGATACGATCACGCGCGGATTGGCCGGGTCGAGCCGCACCAGATCGCGGTGGGCCCTGACGAAACCGGCCACGGTCTCGTCGACAAGATCGTCGGGGTTGTTGATAAATCTCTGCATTGAAGCGACCTTATCGTTCATCATTTACCGGACGGTGTAGCCGCCATCGACCAGAAGATCGGCGCCGTTGATCATCGCCGCCTCGTCGGAGGCGAGGAACACGGCGGCGGCGGCGATTTCTTCCGGCTCGGCAAAGCGGCCGCTCGGGATCTGGGCCTTCATCGCCTCGCCCTTCTCGCCTTCCCAGGCCTTGCGGCCGAGATCGGTCATCACCACGGTGGGCGAGATCGAATTGGCGGTGATGCCGTGCTTACCCCATTCCAGCGCCAGCGTCTTGGTGACGCCGATCACGGCGAATTTGGTGGCGCAATAGGCGACATGGCCTTCGATGGCGACCGAGCCGGCCTGGCTTGCGAGGTTGACGATCCGCCCGCCCTTGCCAGCGGCAATCATCGCGCGCCCGACGGCCTGGCACATCAGATAGGTGCCGGTCAGGTTGACTGCGATGGTGCGGTCCCAGGCGGCTTTCGAAAGCTCTTCGGCAGGCGCTAGATCGACAATGCCGGCCGAGTTGACGAGGATATCGATCTCGCCGAGCGCGGCTTTGACGTCGGCGACCGCAGCTTCGATGCTCTCGCTGTCGGTGACGTTGCAGGCAAACGCCTTCGCGCCGTCAAGCGCGGCGGCCATGGCATCGGCCGCATCGCGGTTCATGTCGAGAATGGCGACGCGCGCGCCCTTGGCAGCAAACGCCCGGGCAATCGCCGCGCCGATGCCGGATGCCGCGCCGGTGACGACCGCGACCTTGCCGGCAAGTGAAAATTCAGGGGAAGACGCCATCGAAACGTCCTTTCTTCTGGCTGCTGTGACGGCCGTGCCGCGACGGGTCGCCCGCGGCCGCTATCGGCCGCAGGCGGTATTCGGATTTACTGACGCTGCTGCAGGAGCTCGTCGACATTGTCGGCGGTCACCGGCGTCCACGGCACATTGTACTGCTTGGATTCGCCGTTGTTCCACTGCATTTCCGGGTATTTTTCCCAGATGCCGGAGGTCGGCTCATAGTCCGGATTGACGGCCTTGATGGCGACGTCGATCGCGCCGAGCGCCTGGGCCTGGCCATCCTGCAGGATCGAGTGCATGTCGCCGCGCTTGACGGCTTCCAGAGCATCGGTCACGCCGTCGACGCCGGCAATCGAGAAGTCGCTGAGGTTGAGGCCAGCGGCCTTGATCGCCTCGATCGCGCCAAGCGCCATCTCGTCATTCTGCGCGATCACGCCCTTGATGTCGTTGCCGTGCGCGGTCAGCCAGTTTTCCATCAGGGACTGCGCTTCCGCGCGGCTCCAGTTGGCGGTCTGCTGCTCGACAACGCTGACGCTGTCGCCGCATTCGGCTATCGCCTTTTCATTGCCTTCGCCGCGCTGGATCTGCGCCGACTGGCCGATCGGGCCTTCGATGATGACGACATCGCCGGTGCAGCTGATGTCATCGAGTACGGCCTTGGCTTCGAGATAGCCGGCCTCGACATCGTCCGAGCCGACATAGGAGGTCAGGAGATCGGAGTTGACCTGGGTGTTGGAACCAACCACCGGAATGCCGGCATCGGAAGCGGATTCGACGGCCGTTGCGCCGGCTTCGATGTCGATCGGGACGAAGACGATCGCGTCATAGCCCTGGGTGATCATGGTTTCGAACTGTTCCTGCTGAACCAGCGCGTCATAGCGGCCGTCGAAGATGGTCAGGTCGACGGAGCCGTCCTTGACCGAGGGGTGGTTTTCAGCGGCATTGGCCCAGAGCTGCATGAATTCGGCGTTGAGGCCGTAAACGGCGGCGCCGATCTTCAGCGGGTCCTGCGCGCTGGCGGTGGTGGCGGCGAATGCGGCGCCGACCAGGGCTGTGGTTGCCAGGATATTACGAAGTTTCATGTCGGGTTTCCTCCCTTTGTGACATGGTGGGTGCCGCTATGCGGCGTGGAAGAACCGGCGATGCCGGATTTCAGGCTTCGCTCTTGCGCGAGCGGTCGAGCATGACGGCGGCGACGATCAGCGCGCCCTTGATGACCTGCTGGTAGTAGGATTCGACGCCCAGCAGATCGAGGCCGTTATTCATCACGCCGATCAACAGCGCGCCGATGACGGTGCCGCTGACCCGGCCGATGCCACCGGAAAGACTGGTGCCGCCGATCACCACCGCGGCGATTGCGTCAAGCTCATAGGCGATGCCGGCCTGCGGCAGCGCCGAGCCCGTGCGGGCGGCGAGCACCATGCCGGCGAGCCCGGCAAGCGCGCCGGAGATGACATAGACGAGAAAGCGGATGCGGTTGACGCTGAGGCCGGAGACCTTGGCCGCATGCGGATTGCCGCCGACGGCATAGATGTGGCGGCCGAACCGGGTATTGGTCAGCACGAAATGGGCGACGAGGAACACCAGCGCGAACAGGATGATCGGGACCGGAAGGCCGAAGATATCGCCCGTGCCGATCCAGCGATAGCCGTCGGTCAGCGCCGGGATTGGGCGTCCGCCGGAATAGATCAGCGTCAGGCCGCGCGCCGCCGACAGCATGCCGAGCGTGGCAACGAAGGCGGGGACAGAAAACTTTGCCACCGCCGTGCCGGAAATCGCGCCCATGGCGATGCCGGCGGCAAGGCCGATGACGATCGCGATCGGCGCGATATAGGGCGTGCCGGGAATGAAGGCGCTGGATGAGGTGGTGGCGAAGGAGGCCGAGACCACCCCGGCAAGGGCGACCACGGAGCCGACCGAAAGATCGATGCCGCGCGTCAGGATCACGAAGGTCATGCCAATGGCGAGGATGCCGTTGATCGAGGTCTGCCGCAGCACGTTGACGATATTGCGCGGGCTTAAAAAATTCTCGCTGACGATCGAGAGCACGATGCAGACCAGGATAAGCGCGATCAATATGCCGTAGCGCTGGGCGATCGGCCCCAGCCGCTCGGTCATCGGCCGCTTCTGCTCGGTTCCGGCGCCCGCCGGGTTTTTGGCATTATCAGTGTCAGTCAACGTATGGTCCTCCCCGATTGACGGGTTATCGGCAGGTGGAAGGCGCTCGTTTTGCGGCGTCCAGGTCCTGCGACATTTTTTTACGCTGCGAGATGCAGCAGTTTTTCGGCGGACATCTCCGCCCGGTCCAGCGTTCCGGCAACCCGGCCGTCGCGCATCACGATGGCGCGGTCGGCCATGCCAAGCACTTCGTCGGTCTCTGAGGAAATCATGACCACGGTTCCGCCGGCCTTGGCGAAATCGGACATGACGCGATAGATTTCCCGCTTGGCGCCGACATCGACGCCGCGCGTCGGCTCGTCCAGCAGCAGCACCTTCGGTTCGGTCAGGAACCATTTGCCGAGAACGACCTTCTGCTGGTTACCCCCGGAAAGGTTGGAAACGCCGAGTTTCAGCGATGCTGTCTTGATATTGAGCGTATCGACCATGCGCCCGGCGGCTTCCGTCTCGGCCTTGCCGTTCATCATCAGCGGGGTCGACATCCGGTCGAGCGTCGCAAGGCAAAGGTTCTCCCGGACATCCCCAGTGAGAACGAGGCCCGAGACCTTGCGGTCCTCTGTCACATAGGCAAGGCCCGCCGCGATCGCCTCGGCGGGGCGGGTGATCTCTCGGCGGACGCCGTTGATCTCGACCGTGCCGTCGGTTTCGTCCGACAGGCCGAACAGCCGGTCGAAAATCTCGCTGCGCCCGGAGCCCATCAGCCCGTAAAGCGCCAGGATTTCACCGCGATGGGCCTCGAAGGATACGTCGCGCACCCCATGGGCGGCGGCAAGTCCAGCGACGCGCAGGGTCGGTTCGGTGCTCGCGGTATTGTCCTTGACGAATTCCTCGGTCAGCGGACGACCGACGATCAGGCTGATCAGACGATCCTTGTCGATATCGGCGAGCGCGCCTTCCTCGACGAAGCGGCCATCGCGAAAAACAGTATAGCTGTCGCAGATCGTGAAGATTTCGGAGAGGCGGTGGCTGACATAGATCACGCCCTTGCCGCGCGCCTTCAGCGTCTTGACCGCCTCGAAAAGCTGGTCGGCCTCGGCCTCGCCAAGCGCGGAGGTCGGCTCGTCCATGATGATGACTTCGGCATCATAGGAAAGCGCCTTGGCAATCTCGACGAGCTGTGTCTGGGCCACCGTCAGGTCCATCATCATGTCGGTTGCGCGGATGGTGAATTTCAGCCCGTCCAGCAGTTCTTGCGCTTTTGCGTTCATGGATTTGAAATCGATGCGGCCGAAGGCGCCGCTCGGCTCGCGCCCGAGAAAGATGTTTTCGGCCACCGTCATCGCCGGCACGGGGCTCAGTTCCTGTTCGATAATGGAAATGCCGTTGGCAAGCGCCTCGCCGGGGGAGGAGAACTGCACGGTCTCGCCATTGCGCTTGATTGTGCCGCGGTCGCGCGGCTGGATGCCCATGACGATCTTGAGGAATGTCGACTTGCCGGCGCCATTGCCGCCGCAAAGCGCGTGAACCGATCCCGGCATCAGCCGGAATGCGCCGTCTATCAGCGCGGGCACCCCGGAAAACGATTTTCCGAGCCCATGCACCTCAAGCAAAGCCTGCACGACAATTCCTCCCATTCTCAGTCCATCGAACTAATGTAAAATTACGCTCGACAATTGTCTTTTAACGGTATCGCTTTGCGTATGTCAAACGTGTTCTGACATTTTTAAAGCTGGTATGTGGACAAGCGGGATCGTCCCGGCTGATTGAGGCGGGTGTTCGGGACGGTGATGCGGAAAGGGTAAGGCGGCCGGAATCCTGGCGCGCTTTCAGACCCGGCGCCTCGGGCGCGGGCGAATGTCGACGTCTCTATCCGAGTGGTTACAGCCTGCGGCCGTCCTTAGAGAACAGCATCAGGCGTTCCGCGTCGAGCGACAGCGAAATGGTCTCGCCGGCGCGGATCGCGGGCTGGCCGCGCAACTCGGCGACGATGCCTTCGCCATCGGCGCTTCTGGCGTGCATGTAGGTGACGTTGCCGAGCCGTTCGGTGACCTCGCAGGTCAGCTTCACGGGTGTTGTCGCGGCTTCGGCGGAGAAGCAGTCCGGCCGCACGCCGACCACGACGTCGCCGGACAGCGGCGCCTCGGTGTCGCGCGGCGTGACCTGAAGCCCCTCAAGGCCGAGTTCGGGGATGGCGAGGAGGACAGCGCCAGTGTCGCCGCGTCCCGTCACCCGCGCGGGGATGAAATTCATCTTCGGCGAGCCGATGAAGCCGGCGACGAACATGTTGTCGGGGTCGTTGTATAGCTCGATCGGCGCGCCGACCTGCTCGATATTGCCGTCGCGCAGCACGACGATCTTGGTGGCGAGCGTCATTGCCTCCACCTGATCATGGGTGACATAGACCATGGTCGCCCCGATTTCCTCGTGCAGCCGTGCGATCTCGAGGCGCATGCGGACGCGCAACTCGGCGTCGAGATTGGAGAGCGGCTCGTCGAACAGGAAGATCTTCGGATTGCGCACGATCGCGCGGCCGATGGCGACGCGCTGGCGCTGGCCGCCCGAAAGTGCCTTCGGCTTGCGGTCGAGATAGGGTCCGAGATGCAGGATATCGGCGGCCTTGCGCACCTCCGCCCTGCGCTCCTCCTTGCTCATCCCGGCCATTTCCAGTGGAAAGCCGATATTCTCCTCCACCGTCATATGCGGGTAGAGCGCGTAGGACTGGAACACCATGGCGATGCCGCGCTTGGCGGGATCGGTGTTCGTGACATCGCGGCCATCGATCGATATCGAACCCGCCGTCACCTCCTCAAGCCCGGCGATCATCCGCAGCAGCGTCGACTTTCCGCAGCCCGACGGGCCGACGAAGACGACGAAGGCCCCGCTTTCCACGTCGAGGTTGACGTCGTGGATGACCTCCGTGCCGGAAAACGACTTGCGGACATTGCGGAGCGAGAGTTCTGCCATCGAAGCAATCCTATTTGACCGCGCCTTCGGTCAGGCCGCTGACGAACCAGCGCCCGATGAAGGCGAACAGAATGACGACCGGCGCGACCGCCAGAACGACGCCGGCCAGAAGCAGGCCCCAGTCGATCTGGTACTGGCCGATAATGCCGGCAAAGCCGACCGGGACCGTGCGTTTGGCGTCGGAGATGATGAGAACCGAGGCGAACACATATTCGGTCCATGAGGTGATGAAGGCGAAGATGGCGACGCTTGCCATGCCGGGTGCTATCAGCGGCAGCATGACCCGGCGCAGGATCACCGTCGGCGGCGCGCCGTCCATCACCGCAGCCTCCTCGATTTCCTTCGGCACGCCGGCAAAGAACGAGCGCAGCATCCAGATCGAGAACGGCAGCGCGAAGGCGACATTGACGACCACCAGTGCTGGCAGTGTGTCGATGATGCCGAGCTTGGTGAACATGCCGAACAGCGGGATCAGCACTACGATGCTCGGAAAGGCATAGGCGAGTAGGATGATGCGGAACAGCGTCCGCCTGCCCGGAAAGCGCAGCCGGAAGAAGGCGAAGGCCGCAGGCACGGCGAGTGCCAGCGTGATCAGCGTTGAAAACGTCGCCACGATCAGGCTGTTGCCGACATAGGTGGTGTAGGCGGAATTGGCGAGCAGCTTTACATAGTGCTGCAGCGTGAAGGAATGCGGAAAGAAGGTGGGTTTGCGGGCGATGATTTCCTGCGGCAGCTTGAACGAGCCGGAAACCACCCACCAGAACGGCAGCGCCACCAGGATGACGAGCGCCAGAAGGGTGAGTGCCAGCAGGAGGTTGACGGTGAGCGAACGCTTCATGATCAGCTTTCCTCCCGGTCCAGCGCCCGCGCGGTTAAAAGCGCGAAGGCGAGCAGAAGAATGGTGGCGATCACCGAAACGGTCGCCGCCTCGCTCAGGCGATAACCCTTGAAGGCGGTCTCGTAGATCAGCACCGGCATGGTGCGGGTGCCATCCGCCGGGCCGCCGGCGGTCAACAGCCAGATGATGTCGAACACGTTGAACGACAGCAGTGTCCCGATGACGGCGAGCACGCCGAGCGTCGGCTTCAACAGCGGCCAGGTGATGCGGGTAAACCGCTTCCAGGCATTGGCGCCGTCAATGCGCGCCGCCTCGTAGAGATCGCCCGGAATGCGCGTCATGCCGGCCAGCAGCATCAGCGTTATGAAGGGAAACCAGCGCCAGGAATTGATGAAGACGAGCGTGGCGAAGGCGCCGGCCGGACTTGCGAAAAAGCCGATTGGCCGATCGATGAGGCCGATCTGGATCAGCAGCGGATTGATCATGCCGCCCGAGGTCGAAAACAGCCAGCGCCAGATCATCACCACCACCACGGTCGGCACGATCCAGGTCAGGATGATCCAGGTGCGGGCGATCTTCGCGCCGCGAAACTGTTCGTTGAGGGCAAGGGCTGCGGCAAGCGCCATCACGGTCTGCAGCACGGCGTTGGCCACCACCCAGATCAGCGACAGGCCAATCGACGACCAGAGCTTGGAGCCCGACAGCATCTTGACGTAGTTTTCGAAACCGACCCAGTGCGGCTCGGTTCCGACATAGCGGACATCCTGAAAGCTCAGGATGACGGCGGACAGCAGCGGCCAGCCGAGAATCAGGAGCAGCACCAGCATGGCCGGGGCTACGAAGGCAAATGCCAGCAGTCTGGACGTTTGCATGGGCGGTCTCCTGATCCTTTCGGTGGTACGGGGCGCTTCCGCAAAAGCGTCCCGCAGCCATCCTTACTCGGCAGCTTCTTCCATGGCCTTCTGGCCGGCGGCCACGGCGTCAGCCGCGCTGTCGCCGGAAACCGTGATGTCCTGAACGGTCGCGGCCAGCAGGTTCTGGGCCGAAATCGCGGCGATCGACGGGAAGATGCGGCCGGAGGTGAAGCCGAACAGTTTGCCGTTTTTCGAGTTGGCGATCGCCGTTTCGATCTGCGGCTTGTACTTCTCGACCATCGGATCGCTCCAGAAGCTCTCGGCTTCCGCGCCGTCCGCCGTCACCGGCATGAACAGGCCCGGCTCCATGTTGAGGAACTTGCCGTAGTTTTCCGGCTCCAGCAGCCAGGAGATGAAGGTCTCGAAGGCCTCGGTCTTGGCCTCGTCATCGGTCAAAAGCATCACGGCATTGGGGTAGGCGATGGTGTAGTGTTCATCGCCGGCTTCCTTGGCCGGAATGGCCGCGATGCCGAGATCTTCCGGCGCGCCGCCGCCCTGGGTGTCGTAGGTCGAGATCACCGAGAACTGCATGATCATGCCGCAGCTCTTGGAGGTGAAGCAGGCCTCGGCCTCGCCCCAGGTCCAGGAATTGACGTCCGGCGGGGAGAGTGCCACGAGCTTCGAATAGAAGTCGTAGGCGGCCACCGTTTCGGGATTGTCGAAACGCAGCGTGCCGTCCTCGTTGTAGAGTTCGCTCGCGCCGCCATTGGCCATCACGGAATAGATCGTCTGGTCGGTGTAGAGCTGCTTGTTGGCCGGAACGCCGATGCCGTACATCTCGCTGGTCGCGAGATTTTCGGTTGCTTTCAGCCACTCGTCCCAGGTTTCGGGAACGGAAATACCGGCCGCCTCGAAATCGCTTTTGCGGTACCACATGTTCATCGACATGTTGTAGAGCGGTACGGCCCAGACGCCGTCGTCATAGCTATAGGGCTCCAGCGTCGCCGGCACGAAATGGTGCTTTTCGTCGAGCGTCTTGACGAAATCGGAGACCGACTGGACCTTGTCGAGATCCTTCAGGATCGGCGTGAAGTCGGGAATGGCGAACATCATGTCCGGCCCGGCGCCGGCCGCCACCGCCGCGGGGGCCTTGGCATAGACCTCGCCCCAGCTCTGCGGCTCCTGGCTGACGGTGATGTCGGGATGACTCTCGTTGAAGGCGTCGAGCATCTGCTGGATGCGTTCGACGCGGTGCGGCGGCTGCTCCATGTGCCAAATCGTGAGCTCCACCGGCGCGGCATAGGCCGCCGAGCTGATCAGCGCGGAGGCGAGGGTAAGCGATGCAAGTCTTGTCATGTCAGATCCCCTTTGTTTTCGGTTGGCAGTTCAAAGATGCGGATTGCGCGGCCGGAAGCGTTCCACCAGCTTCCGGTTGATGTCGCCGGCGCCGGGCATGTTGGCGCTGAGATAGATCGGCGCTTCGCCATCGCCGGCAAGCCGGGTCGCGACTTCGGCCAGGATGGCGTTGATGATGGCGACGCCGATGGCGGTCGAGACCGGCGCGACCTTGAGTTCGCTGCCCGGAACATCGAGCACGGCATCGCCGGGCGGGGCGTTGTTGTCGAGCACGATGTCGGCAAGGTCCATCAGCCTGTCGCCACCCTTGGCGGCAGCCGTGGAATAGGATTTCGAGGTGATCGCGATGATCTTCGCGCCGCGTTCGCGGCCAACGCGGGCGGCCTCCAGCGGTGCGGCGTTGACCCCGGAATTGGAGATCACGAACAGCACGTCGCCTTTGCCGATCGTGTAGCGCTCGAACACGGCGCGGGCGATGCCCTCGGTGCGCTCGTACTGTGTGCCGGCGACCGCGCCTTCATGCAGCATGGTCGGACCTGCCAGGATCGGCACGGTGATGGCAAGGCCACCGGCGCGGTAGTGCACCTCCTCGGCCAGCATGTGCGAATGGCCGGTGCCGAAGACGAACAGGCGATGGTCGCTGCGCGCTGCCTCCACGATCGCCGCCACGGCCTCATCCATCGGCGTGGCGAGCGTCGTGCGGATCTCCTGGAGCCGGTCGATGAGTTCGGCAAGATAGCGGTCGGAAGCAGTCGTCATGGGGCATTCTCTTCGGAAACGGTGAGGTTGACCTTCATGACGAATGCATCGCCGCGATAGACCGATCGGACATATTCGAACGGCGCGCCGCGATCATCGAAGGTCAGGCGGGTGAGTTTCAAGACAGGGTCGCCGGGCGCAAGCGAGAGCACGCGGGCATTGGTCTCGTCGGCAATGCCGGCGGCGAGCGTCTGGCTGGCGGTGGTGGGCCGCACGCCGAAATGTTCCGTCAGCGTGCGGTAGAGCGATTCACGGCCGAAATCGGCGAGGTCCAGCAGGCCCGGGGCGGCGGACACCAGAACCTCGGTGGTTTCACGCGCGACCGGCGCATTGTCGGCAAGCCGGATACGTTCCAGCCGGTAGACCTGTTCGCCGGGCGCGAGCTTCATCGCGCGCTGGCATTCAACATCGGCGGCGCGCCTGTCGCAGGCGACGATGATGGAGGAGCTCTTGCGCCCCAGAAGCGCCATCTGCTCGGTGAAGCCGGTCAGCGAATTGAGCTTCTGCTCGATAACGCGCGCGCCA
The DNA here is from genome assembly GCF_002358775.1 of Martelella sp. UBA3392. Lineage (NCBI taxonomy): Bacteria > Pseudomonadati > Pseudomonadota > Alphaproteobacteria > Hyphomicrobiales > Aurantimonadaceae > Martelella > Martelella sp. UBA3392. The sequence continues at coordinate 126 of NZ_DEPM01000067.1, read as the reverse complement.
ACGAAGGTGCCCTGACCGGCGCGGGCTTCAACCAGACCCCGCTCGGTCAACACGCGGATGGCATGGCGCGCTGTCATGCGGCTGACGCCCATATCATCGGCGATGGCGCGCTCGGAGGCGATCTTC
>NZ_DEPM01000015.1:0-4438 GCF_002358775.1 Martelella sp. UBA3392 | reverse complement strand
GCCCGCGAAGCGGAGATCGAATGGCCATGAATTTCGACCTTTCCCTCTATCTCGTCCTCGATCCGGAGCTTTGCGGCGATTACGGCATGGTCGCCACCACAAGGGATGCGATCGCCGGCGGGGCAACCATCGTGCAACTGCGCATGAAGCACGCCTCGACGCGCGAACGCATCGACATGGGTCTCGCCCTGAAACAGTTGACGGCTGGCACGCCCGTCCGGCTGATCGTCAACGACGACGTCGAGGCCGCGATCGCCATCGATGCCGATGGCGTTCATGTCGGTCAGGAGGATGCGCATCCTGAGGAGGTGCGACACCTGATCGGCGAGGAGAAAATCCTCGGCGTTTCGGTCAACGGCCTCGATGTCGCGCGCGCCTTCGATCCCACCGGCATCGACTATATCGGCGCCGGCCCGATCTTCGCGACCGGAACCAAGCCCGACCACGCGCTTCCCGTCGGTTTTCACGGGCTTCGCGAGATGATCGACCTCTGCCGCTTGCCGGCCGTCGCCATTGGCGGGTTGAAAGGGGAGCATGTGGCGGCCACATTCAAAAGCGGGGCCGACGGGATCGCCGTCGTTTCGGCCATTTGCGGCCAGCCCGACCCATATCAGGCGACGGCGGACCTTGCCGAAGCCATCCGGAAGGCGAAGCAATGATCGCAAACATTCTCTCGATCGCCGGTTCCGACCCCTCGGGTGGGGCCGGCATCCAGGCTGACCTCAAGACCTTTTCGGCGCTTGGAACTTACGGCATGGCGGCGCTGACCGGGTTGACGGCGCAGAACACCCGCGGCGTCACCGGCGTACACGAAGTGCCCTCGGCCTTCGTCGCCGAGCAGATCGCCGCGATCTTCGATGACGTGAAGGTCGACGCGATCAAGATCGGCATGGTCGTCAATGCCAATATCGCCATCACCATCGCCGACAGCCTGCGCCACCATGTGGAGGTGCCGGTCGTGCTCGATCCTGTGATGGTCGCCAAGGGCGGCCACCGGCTGCTGCCGGAAGACGCCATCGAGGCGCTGAAGGACCACCTTATACCCCTTGCGGCCGTGCTGACGCCCAACCTGCCGGAAGCCGCCGCCCTGCTCGACGCCGAGACCGCCACCACCCGCGATCAGATGATCGAACAGGCAACCGCGTTGAGAGGCCTCGGCACGCAGGCGGTGCTGTTGAAGGGCGGCCATCTGGAGGGGGCGGAAAGCCCGGACCTGCTGGTCACCGCCAACGGTCATGACTGGCTGGAGGGCGCGCGCATCGACACCGCGAGCACCCATGGCACCGGCTGCACGCTTTCAAGCGCGATCGCGGCCGAGATCGGCAAGGGCGCCCCCCTTTCCGAGGCGGTGGCGAACGCCAAGCGCTATGTCGCCGGCGCGATCGCGGCGGCCGACAGCCTGCATGTCGGCTCCGGCCACGGGCCGACCCATCATTTCCACCAGCTGTGGGGCGAAGTCACCAAAACGTGATGTCGTCTGCCCCGTAGTCAGCCGGCGTTCACCTTCCCTACGTTAATCCTGCCCCTAGCTTCCCAACAGAGGCTGCGTATACTGCGGCCTGAGCAACGAAGGAGGCTTTGGATGAAAAACGGATTTATGATCGCCGGCGCTGTCGCGCTCTGTCTCAGCGCTGGCTTTGCGGTTGCCCAGGATGCACCGCAGATGCTGCGCCAGGACGACATGAAGGCGATCGGCAAGGCCATGGGCCAGCTCGGCGCCATCGCCAAGGGTCAGAATGCCTACGACCCGATCGTGGTCCAGGGCGCGCTTACCGATATCTCCACCAAAATCACCGACTTCCCGACCCATTTCCCGCCTGATTCGAAAACCGGCAACGGCACCGAGGCAAGCCCGGCGATCTGGGAAAACATGGACGATTTCGAGGCTCATGCGCAAAAGCTCGCCGATGACGCCGATGCCCTGCTGGCCGACCTGCCCGCCGATCAGGCCGCCGTCGGAGCCGCGATGAAAACGCTGGGGGCCAATTGCGCGGCCTGCCACAAGCTCTATCGCGTCGACAATTAGAGCCTTCTCACCATCGTGACGCAGTTCCGGGCGTTGGAGCGGTTCCCAGCACGCCCGGAACTGCCGTTTTCTCTTGAAATTCGGGAACAGGGAGACCGGGCGTGAAAAAGCTGACGATCATCGTACTGGCTGTCGCCGCTCTGTTCATGGGGGCGGCTTTCGTGGTTGCCTTCACCCCGCCGAAACTCGATCCGGCGGACTATCAGGACCTGCAGGCCGCCGATCCGCATAATGGCGCAAAGATGTTCTGGGCCGGCCAGTGCGCCGGCTGCCATGCCGCCCCAGGCGCGGCCGGCGAGGAGAAACTGGTCCTGTCCGGCGGACACCCGATCGAGAGTGATTTCGGAACCTTCTATGCGCCCAATATCTCGCCCGACAAGCAGGAAGGCATCGGCGACTGGTCGCTCATGGACTTCGCCAACGCCGTAAAGAAGGGCGTCGGCCCGCACGGGCGCAATCTCTACCCCTCCCTGCCCTACACCTCCTATGTGCGGATGAAGGATCAGGACGTTAAGGACCTCCACGGCTACATCATGACGCTGCCGCCGAGCGATACGCCCAGCAAGCCGCACGATGTCGACTTTCCGTTCAATGTCCGGCTGGGGCTGTCATTCTGGAAGCAGTTGTTCTTCAAGAACGAACCGCGGGTGCAATTCACCGACGCCTCGCCCGAAATCATGCGCGGCCAGTATCTGGTCGAGGGGCCGGGCCATTGCGGCGAGTGTCACACGCCGCGCAACGCGCTCGGAGGGCTTGAATATGACAAGTGGCTCGCCGGCGGGCCGAACCCCGACGGCGAAGGGACGATCCCGGACATCACCCCGGGCTCCAAAAGCATCGGCAACTGGACGCCGGCGGAGATCGCCGACTACCTCGAAACCGGCTTCACGCCGGACTTCGATACGGCCGGCGGCTCGATGGTCGACGTGCAGGAGAACCTGTCGCATCTGCCGCGCTCCGACCTCGAAGCCATCGCCGCCTATCTGAAGGCCGTGCCCGCGCAGTAGAGCGTCGGGCGAAAAAGTGGAATCCGGTTTTTCGACAGTCCCGACGCGCCCGAACAGATAGCGGGATCAATCGGCGAGCGTCTGCATGTAGCGCATGCCGGTCACCGGACGCGCGACGAAATCCATCTGCTGGTAGAAACGGTGGGCGCCGAAATTGCCGGTGGCGGCGCTGACCGACAGGTAGGTGCAGCCGGCGGCCTTGGCGAAGTCGCGCGCGCGGGCGATCAGATGCTGGCCGACGCCGTGATTGCGGTGGCCGTCGCGCACGAACAGATGATGCAGATCCATGCCGCGCCGGCCCTGCTGGGCGCGGTAGAGCGGCGTCAAAAGCGCGTAGCCGAGAAGCTGCGCGCCGGCATCGGCGACCAGCGCAGTCACCCATGGCGTCGGCCCGAACAGGTCGCGTCTGAGGCTTTCCGCCGTCATTTCCGAAGGATCATCGTGAAAGGCGGCAAGCAGCCCGATCATCTCAAGCAGTTGCGGAATATCGGATTCGACCGCCTTCCTGATGGTCATCAGGGCTGGTCGTTCCAGAGCGATTTTGTCTTGATCGTCAGTCATTTTATCGTCCCTTGGCCTTCGAATTCTGCCGCCTTGGGGGACGTTTTGCTTCAACACCTTGCCGCCCCCAGGCGGCCGGTGATGAACATGATCAACAGGCCGCTCCTATTGGAACAGCCAAAAATACATATGATTGTGGGTCACGGTCTTGATCATGGAAAATCCAATGCGCCGAAACGCCGACATTGTCAATTCAAAAACGCGGCCACGCGCTATTTGCAGGTCGAGCGCGCCCAGTCCATGTAGAGCGTCATCGCCTGTTTCGCCATCGGGCCGGGTTCGAAATCGCGGTCGTCGAGTTTGATCACCGGCACGACCTTGTTGTAATTGCCGGTCAGGAACAGTTCGTCGGCTTCGAGGAAGTTCTTGACGGTCAGCGTCTTCTCCTTCGCGGCGATGCCATTGTCGCGGAACAGCTTGAGGATGCGCTTGCGGGTGATGCCCGCGAGGAAACAGCCATTGTCCGCCGGCGTCATCGGGATGCCGTCCTTGACCATGAAGATATTGGCCGAGGCCGTTTCGGCGACATTGCCGAGCATGTCGAGCGCCAGCGCGTTGTCGAAACCGCGCGCGCGCGCCTCCAGCATCATCCGGCCGGAATTGGGATAGAGGCTGCCGGTCTTGGCGTGGGTCATGGCCACTTCCGGCGACGGGCGGCGGTAGGGCGAGACCGTCAAGCGAACCGGCTCTGTGGAGCGCATCGGCGTTTCGAACAGGCAAAGCGCGAAACGGGTAGAGGCCGGATCAGCGGGCACGAGCCCGTCAAGGCCGTGTTCGGCCCAGTACATCGGCTTGATATAGACCGCTTCAGCGCCCTTGAAATTCTTCAGGCCTTCCCAGACCA
>NZ_DEPM01000251.1:0-3699 GCF_002358775.1 Martelella sp. UBA3392 | reverse complement strand
CCGGTGCGGCTGCGCTCCGGCGCGCGCGCCTTCGGCGGCGCGATGAGCTGGAGCGAGCCGCAGCCGCTGGCACCGTTTCCGCCCGAAAGCCCGTTCTACGGCCTGCCGGTTCCAGATGACATCACCGTCACCCGCCAGGTGCTGGCCGAGCCCGCGCCGACGCTGTCCGATCACACCTGGGCAAGCCTTGCCGATGGCACTCCGCTGGTGACGGAGGGCGCGCTCGGCGAGGGCCGGATCGTGCTGTTTCATACCTCCGCCGATCCCAACTGGTCGAACCTGCCGATCTCCGGTTATTTCGTCGAGATGCTGCGCCGGATCGTCAACCTTTCTCGGGCGGGACAGGCCGAAGAGGGGGATGCGGTTTCGCTGCTGTCGCCGTACCGCCTGCTCGCCGCCAACGGCACGCTCACCAGCGACGTGGCCAACGCCAAGCCGCTTCCGGTTCCCGGCGGGCCAACGGCGGCAACGGCGGAACACCCGCCCGGCCTCTATGGCTCGCCGGATGGCTTCACGGCGCTGAACCTGTTTGCGGCAGGCGATCAACTCGCGCCGGTCGATATTTCGGGCTTCGGCGATGCGGTGAGATCCGTGACGATCGGCGATGCCCGCGCCTTCAGCCTGAAACCCTGGCTGCTGGCCGCCGCGATGGCGCTGCTGATCATCGACGGCATCATCATGCTGGCCATGAACGGCGCGTTCCGGGGCTTGCGCCCGCGCCGGGCCGTGATGTCCGCCGCGTTCCTTGCCGCCTGCGCCCTAGCGATCCCGCTTTATCTCGGCTCCACGCCGCCGGCTCATGCCCAGATGGACGATGCGGCGATCGCCGATCTGCTCTACGAAACCCACCTCGCCTATGTCGTCACCGGCGAGGAGGAAGTCGACCGCATCTCCGAACGCGGGCTGAAGGGCCTCTCCGACTACATCTCCTACCGCACGGCGCTGGAGCCCGGCGATCCGATAGGCGTCGATCCGGCAAGCGAGGAACTGGCCTTCTATCCGCTGATCTACTGGCCGATCTCGGCCACGGCGCCGATGCCGTCGGAAGAGGCGATTGCCGGGATCGAGGCCTATATGCGCAATGGCGGGACCGTGCTGTTCGACACCCGCGACCAGTATTCGCCGCTCGGCCAGAGCGCGGTCAGCGCCAACACCGAGCGGCTGCGCCAGATCCTCGACAATATCGACGTGCCGCCGCTGGAACCCGTGCCGGAGGATCACGTCCTGACCCGCTCGTTCTACCTGCTCTCCGATTTCCCCGGCCGCTATGACGGCTCGCCGCTCTGGGTCGAGGCGCGCGCCGGCGAGGATGCCGCCGGCAATATCGTCACCAGCGGCGGCGACGGCGTTTCGCCGATCCTGATCACCGGCAATGATTTCGCCGGCGCCTGGGCGATCAACCCCGATTCGACGCCGATGCTACCGACCGTGCCGGAAAACCCGATGCAGCGCCAATATGCCTATCGCACCGGCGTCAACATCGTGATGTACATGCTGACCGGCAATTACAAGGCCGACCAGGTGCACGTCCCTGCCCTCTTGGAAAGGCTGGGGCAATAATGGCGCTGACCTTCGCACCGCTTCTGCCGCTCTGGGCGATCTATACCGCGCTTGCCCTCGTGCTTGCGCTGATGGTTGCCGGCTACCTCACCCGCATGCGGGCGACCACGCTGCGTGCCGCCGCCGGCCTGTTGCTGGTGACGGCGCTCGCCAATCCGACCATCAGCCGCGAGGAGCGCTCGGCGCTCACGACCATCGTGCCGATCGTGGTTGACCGCAGCCAGAGCCAGTTGACAGGAGAGCGGCAGAGCCAGACCGACGCGGCGCTTGCCGCCCTTCAGGCAAGGCTCGCCGACGATCCGATGATCGAGCCCCGGGTGGTCGATGTTGCCACCGCCGACGAAAACGGCCGTGCCGAAACACGCGCCTTCGCCGCGCTTTCCGAGGCCGTGCGCGATGTGCCGCCGAGCCGGCTGGGCGCGGCCTTCCTGATCACCGATGGCCAGATCCACGACCTGCCGGAGGATGCCGGCGGTCTTCCCGGCGCTATGCCGCTCAATGCCCTGGTGACTGGTGCCGACAGCGAATATGACCGCCGCATCGAAATCAACGAGGCGCCGCGCTTCGGCCTCGTCGGCGACAGCCTGCCGGTGGAATTCACCGTGGTCGATGACGGACCGGTGGACGAACACACCAGCGGCCCGGCCAAGGTGACGGCCCGCATCAATGGCGAAGTCGCGGCCGAAATGCTTGTCGGCACCAACCTGCCGACGCGCTATGTCTTCGACATCGACAATGGCGGCGAGAACATTCTCGAACTCTCCGTCGCGCCGGTCGATGGCGAACTGACCACCATCAACAACCGCGCCGTCCAGATCGTCGAGGGCATCCGCGAGAACTTACGCGTGCTGCTGGTCTCGGGGTCGCCGCATTCGGGCGAGCGCACCTGGCGCAACCTTTTGAAATCCGATGCTTCCGTCGATCTTGTGCATTTCACCATTCTGCGCCCGCCGGAAAAACAGGATGGCACGCCGATCAACGAGCTTTCTCTGATCGCCTTCCCGACGCGCGAGTTGTTCGTCGACAAGATCGACGATTTCGACCTGATCATCTTCGACCGCTACCAGAACCGCGGCGTGCTCCCGCTGCTCTACTACGACAATATCGCGCAATATGTGCTGAACGGAGGCGCGCTGCTTGTGGCCGCGGGACCGGAGATCGCCGGCCCTGAGTCGATCGCCGACACCCCGCTTTCCGCCGTGCTGCCGGCGATACCGACCGGCGATCTTGCCGAAGGCGGCTACTATCCCGAAATCTCCGAGACCGGCGAGCGCCATCCCGTCACCCGCGACCTGCCCGGCAGCGGTTCCGAGCCGCCCGCCTGGGGCCGCTGGTTCCGCTCGATCCCGGTCGGTCCCGCGCGCGGCGAGACCGTCATGACCGCCGTCGACGGCGCGCCGCTGCTGGTGCTATCCCGCGAGGGAGAAGGTCGCGTCGCCGAATTCCTCTCCGACCAGGGCTGGCTCTGGGCGCGCGGTTTCGAGGGCGGCGGCCCCTATGTTCCGCTCTACCGTCGCATCGCCCATTGGTTGATGAAGGAACCGGCGCTGGAGGAGGAAACGCTTTCGGCCGCCGTCGATGGCGAGACGCTGACTATCACCCGCCAGACCATGGAAGACGGCGCGCCGGACGCGACCGTGACCACGCCTTCCGGCCAGAGCATCACGGTCCCGCTCACCGAAGCGGAGCCCGGTCTCTACCGGGGCGAAACCCGGGTCGACGAGATGGGGCTGTTCACCGTTGCGAACGGCGATCTCCAGCGCCTCGTCAATGTCGGCGATCCGGATGCGCCGGAATTCAAGGGCATGATCTCGACCACCGACACCCTCGCCCCGCTTTCCGGCGAAACCGGCGGGCTGACCCGGCGCATCGCCGACGGCATGCCGCCGATCCGCCTGGTCAGCGGCCCGGTGCGCCCTGGAAATGACAGCTACATGCCGATCGTGGAAACCGCCGACACGAGGCTTGAAAGCATCCGCTCCCTGCCGCTCTTCAACGGCCTACTCGGCCTTGCCGCACTCCTCGCGCTGATCTCCGCCACATGGTGGCGCGAGGGGCGGAGCTGAGCTGTGCAGCAAGCGAAAAGGCCGCTTCGAAAATGCGGCGCCTCAGCCCAACAATCTCTCCCCTTGAGGGAGA
>NZ_DEPM01000053.1:8603-8788 GCF_002358775.1 Martelella sp. UBA3392 | reverse complement strand
TCGAGATCGAGCGCGCGGTGCATCAGGAACAGGGCGTTCTGCGCCTTGGTGACGACATCGGCGGCGACTTCGGACGCGCCGGAGCTTCTGGCCTCCGGATTGAGATAGCGCACACCGACATAGGCGGTCTTGGCGAGCTGGACCTTGAAATCGGCGAAGTTCTGGCAGGACAGGCGACGGCAGAA
>NZ_DEPM01000053.1:8016-8306 GCF_002358775.1 Martelella sp. UBA3392 | reverse complement strand
CTGGCAGGACAGGCGACGGCAGAAGCGGGTCACCGTCGGCGCGGAAACGCCAGCGCGTTCGGCGAGCTCTACGATCGAGGCGTTGACCGCGAAATCGAAATCATTGAGCAGGATATCGCAGATGCGCTTCTCGGCCTGCGAAAACTGGTCCTGCTGCTCCTGTAGAACCGCGAAAATATCCATATCCTGCGACACTCTCCCTATGCCGGCGCCAGGCGCCGTTCCTGAATCCGAGCCAGCTTATCGCAAAGTTTCAGGATGGTCGGGCTCTTTGTTTTGACGCATCGGGT
>NZ_DEPM01000053.1:0-7676 GCF_002358775.1 Martelella sp. UBA3392 | reverse complement strand
TCCACTTTTTCGCCCGATGCTCTATGCAAATTATTTTCTTTATTCGTTGACATGGCACCATAAAAACGGAATTCTGGCTAGAGAAAATCCCCATTCACGAAAAAAATTTAGATAGACGACCAAAAATGCGTGATCCCTTCGCCAATCCCTTCTCCGATCAAGACCGGCGCGCGATATGGGAGATGCTGGTGCCGCGCGATATCGACGCCTTTCTTGCCGCCGACTGGTCGATGGTCGCCGATGATTTCGTCACGGTCGGCTTTTTCGCGCTTGATGCCGGGCGGCAGCGCAACCCGGACGACTGGCGGCTCGGCTTTCCCGATCTTGACCGTTACCGTGATGAATGGCTGCGCCAGGCGCAGGATTTCGCCAAGGGCCAATACGCCGACGATCCGCGCAGCGCGATCTTCAACGCCACGCGACTGGAGGAGATCGAGATTTCCGGTGACAGCGCCCTGGTGCGCAAGAAATTCGATGGCGGCATCCGGCGCGCCGATGGTGAATTTGACGGCATGAACTGGCAGACGCTTTATTACTGCCGGCGCGAGGACGGAAGCTGGAAGATCGCCGGCTTTACCGGCTACCTGCCGCATCCGTTTTAGATCGGACAGACGGCAGGGGGGATCGGAAAATGCGGATATTCACGGCGGCGCTGGCAACGGAATCGAACACGTTTTCGCCGATCTGCATCGATCGCTCGGCCTTTATCGCCTCCTTTTATGCTTCGCCCGGAACGCACCCCGATACGCCGACGCTCTGCACCGCGCCGGTCACGGTTGGCCGCCTCTTTGCCCGCGAGCGCAATTTCGAGCTGATCGAGGGTTCTGCCGCCTGGGCCGATCCCGCCGGCCTCGTCAACCGCGAGGCCTATGAGGGCCTGCGCGACGAAATCCTAGGCCAGTTGCGCGCCGCGCTCCCCGTCGACGCCGTCGTGCTCGGCCTGCACGGCGCGATGGTGGCCGCCGGCTATCAGGACCCCGAGGGCGATCTCTTGACGCGCATCAGGGATATGGTCGGGCCTGACGTGCTGGTCTGCGCCGAGCTCGACCCGCACAGCCACCTGACGGCGAAACGGGTCGCGGCCGCCGATTTCTTCGTCGCTTTCAAGGAATTCCCCCATACCGATTTCGTCGAGCGCGCCGGCGATCTGTGGCGGATCGCGCTCGATACGCTGGAAGGCCGGGTGAAGCCGGTGATGTCGGTGTTTGACTGTCGCATGATCGATGTGTTTCCAACCTCGCGCGATCCGATGCGCGGCTTCGTCGACCGGCTGATATCGATGGAAAAGGCCGACCCGGAAATCCTGTCGCTATCAGTGATCCACGGCTTCATGGCCGGCGACGTGCCGGAAATGGGCACCAAGATGATCGCCGTCACCGATGGCAACATGCAAAAGGGCGAAAGGCTGGCGCGCGAGCTTGGCATGGCGCTGTTCGAAAAGCGCGGCACCTTCCGCATGCCGGAGATCGACGAAACCCAGGCCGTGCGCCAGGCGCTGCTATCGAAAAACCATCCGGTGGTGATCGCCGATATGTGGGACAATCCCGGCGGCGGCACGGCGGGCGACGCCACGGTGGTGCTGGCCGAACTGCTGCGCCAGGGGGCGACCAACACCGCGGTCGGCACGATCTGGGATCCGGTCGCGGTCAGCATCGCCATGGCCGCCGGCGAGGGCGCGGAGATCCCGCTGCGCATCGGCGCCAAATCGGCGCCCGGCACCGGCGCGCCGATCGACGGCACGGTGCGGGTGGAAAGGATCAACCCGCATGCCGAAATGCGCTTCGGCGACAGCATCGTGCCGTTCGGCCCGGCGGTGACGGTGCGGCTTGAAGGCATCGAGATCATCCTCAACACCGTGCGCGCGCAAAGCTACGACCCCTCGCTGTTTACCGCGATGGGGATCGATCCGCTGGAAAAGGATATTCTGGTCATCAAGTCGACCAATCATTTCCACGCGGCCTTCTCGCGGATTTCCGGCGCGATCATCTATTGCGCTGCCGGCACGCCCTACCCCAACAATCCCCGGCTCACCGCCTATAAATACGCCCCACGCGACATCTGGCCGATGGTGGACGACCCCCATGGGCTGGATGTGGAGGAGCGCGGCGTCGGCTGAGGATGAAGCGCCGCGCTTTACCGCCCTGCCCCTGACGGAAGCCCGGCGGCTGCGACATCTGTGTCTTGACGTCCGCTCCTCTCTTTGCGGCAAAGCCCGTTATCACAGGTCTGCCGCGAACGCCTCGTCCTTGCCGATCAACGCCAGGCCGTGGGCGATCGACAGAAGTTCGCCGCCGGTCTCGATGTCGGAAAACCGGTTCTCAAAAATCCGGCGCACCGCCGGCACGAAGGAGGTGCCGCCGGTGAGGAACACCTTGTCGATATCCGTCGGCGACAGCCCGGCGTCGTCGATGGCCTCGTCCAGCGCCGCCTCCATCTGGCCAAGTTCGCCGGCGATCCAGCCTTCGAAATCCGTGCGGCGGATGGTGCGGCGGCTGTCGCGGCCGAGCGGCGCGAAGAAGAACTCGGCCTCGTCGGCTTCCGACAGCGCCCGCTTGGCGGCCGAGACCGCCTCATAGAGCGGATAGCCCTCGTCATTCTCGATCAGCTCGATGAACAGTTCCAGCGCGTCCGGGTCGGTGGCGTCGCGCACCAGGCTTTTGAGATCGGCGAAATCGCGCGTGGTCTTGAAGATCGAAAGCTGGCTCCAGCGGCCGAAATTGGCGTAATAGTTCGACGGCACGTCGAGCGTCTTGCCGAAGCTTCTGTAATGCGTGCCCTTGCCGATCATCGGGCTCACCACATTGTCGATGATCCGGTAGTCGAACATGTCGCCGGCAACGCCGACACCGGAATGCGACAGCGGCTCGGCTGAAAGCCTGCCTGCCGCCCTCGAAAACCGGATGATCGAATAGTCGGTGGTGCCGCCGCCAAAGTCCGCGACCAGAACATTGGCATCGCTCGTCAGCCGCTCGGCGAAATACCAGGCCGCCGCCACCGGCTCCAGCACGAAGCGGATCTCGGGAAAGCCGAAGCGCGACAGCGCCTCGTTGTAGCGCGTAAGCGCCAGCTCTTCGTCGGCGCCGATGCCGGCAAAGCGCACCGGCCGGCCGGCGACCACGCGCGACACATCGGAAGGCCAGCCGTCGCCGGCATAGGTCATCAGTTTTTCCAGAAACACCGCCATCAGGTCGGAAAACGTATGCCGGCGGCCGAGCACCGCCGTCTCCTTGAACAGCGGGCTCGCCGCATAGGTCTTGATCGATTGCAGGAACCGGCATTCGCCGGGATGGTCGATCAGCGTGCGGATCGCCGCAGCACCCGCCTCGGTCGCCAGCGGCGCGCCGAAGCCCGCCTGCCGGTCCTTCATGAAGGACAGGCAGGTGCGCATCGTATCGGTGATCCCGGCGCGGCTTTCGAAGGCGAGCGACCGGGTCTCGCCGGCGTTTTCGCCGGGGACCGCGATCACGGTGTTGGTCGTGCCGAAGTCGAGGCCGAGCGCGGTCATGAGGCTTATCCTGTCATGGTGGGCAAAGGGCGGCGGTTATACGTCGGCGGCGGGCGATTGCAAGACCCACAGCGAATTTTCAGCGATAAACCTATGCGTGTCGGCGGTGACAGGGAAGCCGTGTATGATGTGGCCGGCATAAACAGGAGGACCCCCATGAAAGCCGCAACCCTCACTGCAATCGCGTTCTCGCTCGCCGCCCTTCCCGCCATGGCGGAGGACAAGGTTTCGCTCGACCTTCCCGAAGGGACCACCGAGATTTCGGCCAGCTATGACTGCGGCGATTTCACGCTCGACGCCCGCTACATCAATGGCGGCCAGATCATGCTTGCCGATCTGCAATGGCCCGATAACCACATCATCGCGGCCGAAGTGATCGCGGCCTCCGGCGCGCGCTATGCCGCCGGGCCCTATGTCTGGTGGAGCAAGGGCGACGACGGCACGCTTTATGACGTGACCAAGGGCGAGAACGATCCGGGCATTGCCTGCACCGGAAAATCCTGAGGCGCAATGGACAATTTCTTCGTCCTTTCCGGCTGTTCGGGCGGCGGCAAGTCGACGCTGCTTGCCGCTCTCGCCGGGCGCGGCTTTGCGACGGTGGAAGAGCCCGGCCGCCGGATCGTGGCCGAGGAACTGGCCGGCGACGGCGCGGCGCTGCCCTGGGTGAACCTTGCAGCCTTCGCCCGCCGCGCCATCGATGTCGCAATTGCCGATTTCGAACGCATGCGCGGCCACGACAGCCCGGTGTTTTTCGACCGCGGCCTCGTGGACGCGGCAGCGGCGCTTGCCCATGCCGGCGGCGATGTCGCGCCTGATCTGCTGGCCCGATACCGCTACAATGCGCGCGTCTTCATGACCCCGCCCTGGCCGGAGATTTTCGAGACCGACGACGAGCGCCGGCACGATCTGGAACAGGGCAAGGCGGAATATCAGCGCCTGCTGCATTTCTATCCCGAACACGGCTATCGCCCGGTAATCCTGCCGAAAAGCACGGTCGAAGCCCGGGTGGATTTTATCCTCGGCCATCTTTGATCCTCTCTTTACGTCTCCGGGCGAACCGCCCGGCCGGCTGCGCGGCTTGACCCCTAGCGAAGGCGGCGCTATCGGCTGATGACTGCCCGGCATGCGGGTACAGGCGGGAGGGGTTCATGGCAGCAGCAAGCCGAATGTCCGGCATCGGCCTTGCGGTGGCGGCGGTGGCGCTGCTTTCGGGCGTCGATGCGCTTGCCAAGAGCCTCGGTATGGCGCTGTCGAGCTTCCAGGTCGTGTTCCTGCGCTATGCCGTCTCGGCGCTGTTTCTCGCCCTTTTCGTCCTTGTCTTCGTACGCCGGTGGCCGCGCCGGGGCTTCATGAAGGCCCATATGCTGCGCGGCTTTCTGGCGGCGGTGACCGCTAGCCTGTTCTTCTACGGCCTCGCGGGTATGCCGCTGTTGATGGCGCTGGCGCTGGCGATGACGGCGCCGATCTACATGGCGATGCTCGGCGCGCTGGTGTTCGGCGAGCGGCCGGGCCGCTTCGTGCTGATTGCCCTCGCGCTTGCGGTTTCCGGCTCTGCGCTGATCGTGGCCGCCAAGGGTTCGGGCTTTGCCGGCCCACCGGTGACGCTGCCGGTGATCGCGGCGGGGCTCGCAGCACCCCTTGCCTATGCCTTCACCGCGATCGCGATGAAGAAATCCTCCGCCGACGATCATCCGGTGACGCTGAGCCTGATGCAGACCGCCTTTGCGGCGCTGTTCTGCCTGCCGATGGCCGCCCTCTTGTGGCAGACGCCGGCGGCCGCGCTCACCTGGCAGATCGGGCTGATCGGGCTTTGCGGCGCGCTTGGCTTCATCTGCCTGATTTCGGCGCTCGCCCGCATACCGGCCTCGCTCTACGCCGTCATCGATTACTCCGCGCTGGTCTGGGCCGGCTTCTACGGCTTCGCGTTCTTCGGCGAGATCCCGGCCTGGCCGACGCTGATCGGCGGCGCGCTGATCGTGATCGCCTGCGTGCTGACGGCGCGCGACCAGCGACGGCCCGATGAACTACGGACGAAATCGGGGCTTGAACCCTGATGGTCGCAAGGCCTACATAGCCCGCGACAGAACCGACCGACAGGTGACCCGTGAACACGATCCCGACCGATATCGACGCCCTTGAGGCTGAGCGTCTCCAGCGCGAGGCAATCATGAAGGCGGTCCATGATATTCTGGTGGCGCTCGGCGAGGACCCGACCCGCGAGGGCCTGAGCGATACGCCGCTTCGGGTCGCCAAGATGTACAGGGAAGTCTTTTCCGGCCGCGATGAAGACCCGCGCGCCCATCTGCAGACCGTCTTCCAGGAAGACGGCCATGATGACATCGTCATCGTCCGCGACATCCTGTTCCACACCATGTGCGAGCATCACCTGCTGCCGTTCTTCGGCAAGGCCCATATCGCCTACCTGCCCGAGGGCGGACGGCTGACGGGGCTTTCGAAACTCGCCCGCGTGGTCGACACCGTCTCGCGCCGCCCGCAACTGCAGGAGCGCCTGACCGACGAGATCGCCCACGCCATCAATGATGCGCTCGCGCCCCAGGGCGTGATGGTGATGGTGGAGGCCGAACACATGTGCATGGCGATGCGCGGCATCAAGGCCCACGGCTCCAAGACCATCACGCTGGTCACCCGCGGCCTGTTCGATACCGACCGCGACCGCCGCGCCGAAACCCTGTCGCTGCTGAAGGGCCTCGCCTGACCGCCATTTTTTTAAACGCCCCGCGCGCAAGACGCTTGAAAAACAGCCGCAGAGCCTGTAACAGCGCACTGCAACGCGAAACCGCGTTCGGGCCGCTTTAGCTCAGTTGGTAGAGCACATCATTCGTAATTACCGGGTCCGCCCGAGAATGACGTTCGAAGCCAGTGGGTTGGCGGGTGACAGAATAAAATAGTAGGGCCATAGTAGGCCGGCCCTGCGCTTAGAAGCCGCCTTAGCTCAGTTGGTAGAGCATCGCATTCGTAATGCGGGGGTCACGTGTTCGAGTCACGTAGGCGGCACCAGATTTTCACTCGACCTAAACAGCAATTCAAGTGGCGCTATAACTGAACGTTGCTTAAGATCTCGTTCGGTTTGATTTAATTTCAATATACTTTTGAATATTATCCTCTTCATCGAACTCCTTTTTGAATTCGATATAGTCATCGAACGCCTTCTTGTTGGTTATTGACAGATAAATTTCTACAAAGTTACTGCGTATTCGACTGAGAAGAGTGTCCAAGGCTATCCGCATATCTCGCCGCGCCTGCTCAATATCATCCCAATCCTTTTGTTGTTCTTTAGACAAAGGAGCGTCCATCGGATTCGAGAAGACATATGCGTGCCCGCTTGGAATGTCATGATAACAATTGTCATGCGACATGGCCCGGCGCCAAGCAGAGTGCAACTGATCTACGGCCCTTCTGATGACCGAGTCGTAGACATGAAATAGACTGTTCTCAGCAACTCCGGCCAAGTGATCGCTATACCACACAGCTTTGGATGTCATCATGTGCGGTAGTTGATTTATATGGTCATCCATCGTCGGTAGATGGATGGTAGACATTAGCCATTCGATGTTTCTCAGGTCGTGGTTATGCTCGATCTGTTCGCGAGACATACTCCTAAGTTGCGCAGGACGTGGAGGATCGCTTTCGATGATCTGCTCTACGGCTTTCGCGAGAAAGTCGGCCAGCTCTCTGCGCTCCTTCGCCCCTCCAGACTCGTTGAACTGATAGTCGTGCGCCCTGTGCTGAGCGAAGTCGAATGGCAGGTCTGCGGGAAATAAGCCATGCGCTGAGTTAAACAGCAAAATGACACGGTCCCAACCCATGTGTGCAACCGCAAAACCCAACTCATGAGTCACATTGGGATTTGGGCAGGGCCTTGTAGAGCCGCTCGGGGTGATCGTCGTGACGTCGGCAATGAAGATATCCGCGTGCTCTATTTTTTCCGTTATCTTGGCTGCAATATTTGGGCTACCTGGAACGTTACGTGTAGCTTCGTCCGGCACCACCGTGTACGCAAGTTTGCGAGCTTCGATCCGCTTAGCGACGTCTTTTAATGCGGTGCGAATAGCGTTTAAATTAGTCTTTTTTGGCGAATCGCTTTGCCAAGAATAGAAAACATTTATTTTTCTGCGTTCCATGTTCATTGTTGATTTTCACTGAGAACTGA
>NZ_DEPM01000123.1:0-13293 GCF_002358775.1 Martelella sp. UBA3392 | reverse complement strand
GGCATGGCCTCCACCCGCGCCTCCGGCACCAATGCGGTGCGCTACGGCACGATGAAGGACGTGGTGCTGGCGGTCACGGCGGTGACGGCGGATGGCGAGGAGATCACCACCGCGAGCCGCGCGCGCAAGTCCTCGGCGGGCTACGACCTGACGCGGCTTTTCGTCGGCGCGGAGGGCACGCTCGGCGTGATCACCTCTGTGACGCTGAAGCTTGCCGGCATCCCGGAAAAGATCGCCGGCGGGGTTTCCTCCTTCGACACGCTGGAGGATGCCTGCAATGCGGTGATCATGACCATCCAGATGGGCATTCCGGTCGCCCGCATCGAACTGCTGGACGCGCTGCAGGTGAAAGCCTGCAACGCCTACTCCGGCCTCGATTTCCCAGAAACGCCGCTGCTGCTGTTGGAATTCCACGGCAGCGAGCAGGCGGTCGCCATGCAGTCGGAGCAGTTCGCCGGGATCGCGGCCGAGTGCGGCGGATCGGAGTTCGTCTGGACCGCCAATGCCGAGGAGCGCAACAGGCTCTGGAAAGCCCGCCACAATGCCTATTGGGCGGGCAGGGCGCTGAAGCCGGAGTATGAGGGCTTTTCCACCGATGTCTGCGTGCCGATCTCGCGCCTTGCCGATTGCGTGGCAGAGACCCAGGCCGATATCGCGGCTGAGGGCATTCTGGCCCCGGTGGTTGGCCATGCCGGCGACGGCAATTTTCATCTCCTGGTGCTGTTCGACAAGGACAAGCCCGGCGAGATCGAGAAGATCGAGGCGTTCACCGTCCGCCTTGCCGAGCGCGCGATCGCCATGGGCGGCACCTCGACGGGCGAGCACGGCGTCGGCCAGGGCAAGAAACGCGTTGTCGGCAAGGAGCTCGGAAGCACGGTCGCGATGATGCGGGCGATCAAGCAGGCGCTCGACCCGGACAACATCTTCAATCCGGGAAAGATATTCTGATTGCAGCCGGTGCGGCCTCGCGGAAAAAGGGCATATCGCCCCGCATGGAACCGGCGCCTGAACTGGTTTGCCATTCTGCCCTGTGCTAGGTTCTGGCCAATGCGGCCGGAGCCGCAAACGCAAGTGACAGAGGAATAGCAGGTTTGCTGGCACGAATACTGGTTATCATTGGCGCTTTTCTGGTTTTCGTCCTCTGTGTCGCGCTGGTCGCCCCCTATTTCATCGACTGGAGCAGCTTCCGGCGGGAATTCGAGGTGCAGGCGAGCCGGGTGATCGGCAAGAAGGTCGAGGTGCTCGGCGACGTCAATGTCCGCATCCTGCCGTTTCCGGCGATCACCATGCACGATGTCAGCGTCGGCCGCGATGCCGCCGGCACGCCGCTTGCGACGGCTGAATCCTTCTCAATGGACGCGGAACTGGCGCCCTTCCTTAGCGGCGAGATGCGCATTTTCAAGATGCAGCTCGAACACCCCGTGTTCAATCTCTCGCTTGATGAGGATGGCGCGCTCTCATGGACCGACACCGGCGAAAGCGCGATCGCCTCCCGCCGCGTGATCTTCGAGGATGTCGAGGTGCGCGATGGGGAAATCCACCTCTCGGATGCGGCAAGCGGGCGGATGCGCAGCCTGACCGATATCGACGCCATGCTTTCCGCCAACGCGATCGAAGGCCCGTGGCGCATGGAGGGGACGGGTGTGCTCGATGGCCGCGCCGGAAGCTTCAGCATCCTTACCGGCAGACCCGATCCCGAAACCCGCTCCGTGCGGGTGCGATTGACCGCCGCGCCGCTGCAATGGCCGCTTCTGGCGTCGATGGAAGGCGATGTCTCTCTCGCGACAGGCGCGCCGGTCTATGCCGGCGACTTCCGTCTCGCCGTGACCGCCGATGAGGAACAGGACGTGCCGCCGCCGCGCGTTGCCGGCAAGTTCGAGCTCACCAACAACTCCTTCGCGGTGCCGGAATACCGGCTGGAAGTCGGCACCCGAGTCGATCCCTATGTGATTTCGGGAGAGGGCAATTTCGACACGCGGCCGGGCGGCACCTTCCTGCTGACGGCCAACGGCCAGCAATTCAATGTCGAGCGGCTTTCCGATTACGACACCAATCTGAAGAAGGGCCGGGTCGCGCCGCCGAGCGCGCGCGAACGCCTCGACGTGCTGATCGGCTTCATCAAGGACGTGCCGATCCCGCAATTGCCGGGCAAGGTGACGTTCCGCCTGCCGGCGCTGGTCTCCGGCGACACCACGATCCGCTCGATCGTGCTCGACGCCTCTCCGGACGGCGATGGCTGGCGGATCGAAAACGGCTCGGCGATTCTGCCCGGCCGCACGCAGGTGGAAGCGTCCGGGCGGCTGGCCGTCGGCGAAACGACGGATTTTTCGGGCTCGCTCCTGGTCGCCTCGCGCCAGCCAAGCGGACTTTCGCAATGGCTGACCGGCAAGGTCAGCCCGGAAATCCGCGAACTCGACCGCGCCGGCTTTTCCGCCGACGTTATTCTGACGCCTGAGACCCAGGCCTTCGAAAATCTGCAGATCGTCGCCGGCGACGCCGTGCTCGACGGCACCCTGTCGCGCCAGGCCGACGGCGCGGCGACGCCGACGCTCGATTTCGACCTCTCCGGCAATGTCATCGATCTGAACGCGCTCAGGGCCCTTGCCGGGCTGATGGTTGGCGAGGATATCGATACCGGCCTCAGCCAGCACCGCATTCACGCCACGCTCAGGGCCGGCGCAGTCAACGCCTTCGACCTGACGGCCAATGTGGTCGATACCGATTTCACCTATCAGGCGGGCGCGGTGACGATCGAGAGCCTGAAGATCGACGATCTTTCGGGCGCGGCGATTACGCTTTCGGGTCAGGCGCAGACGATGCGGGACATGCCGACCGGCTCCGCCCGCCTGACGCTTTCCGCCGGAGACATTACCGATTTCGTGGCGATGCTCCGCCAGCGGGCCGGCGATCATCCGCTGCTGACCATGCTCGGCGATGGCGCGCTCTGGTACAACGATACCAGTCTCGAGGCGGACCTGACCTTCGGGCAGGACGGAACCGCAGCCGCAGCCGTGATCCAGGGCAGCGCCAATGGCAGCCGCATTTCCGGCTCGTGGCGGATGGACTCGCTCACGGGGCAGGGCGGCATGAGCGGCCAGCTTCAGGCCTCGAACCCGGATGCAGCGGTGCTGTTCGGGCAGGCGGGCCTGATGCCGCTGCCGATCCCCGCGCCGGCGGGCGCGCAGGTGTCGCTCTCCGTCGATCGCGCCGATGCCGAAGGGCCGGCCGCCATCGGCTTTCGCGCGGCAAGCGGCGAGACCCGGTTCTCCGCCAGCGGCGAGGCGAGCCTCGCGGCGGGCGATTTCCTGAACGGCCGCTATTCGGTTTCGCTCGAAAGCCCTGATCTTGAACCTTATCTGGCGATGAACGCCTTTGCGGTGCCCGGCACGGCCTTCGGGGTGCCGGTGTCGCTGAAGGCCGCGCTCGATATCGACGATGAGGCCTACACGCTTTCGGCCATTGACGGAACGCTTGACGGCAACGGCCTTGCCGGCCGGCTTTCGCTCGCAAGGGGCGGGCCAGTGGCCTCGCTCAAAGGGGCGCTCGCGCTCGACCGGCTCGACATGGCCTGGCTGACGGAGGCCATTTTCGGTCCCGATTTCACCGATTCCGAGGGCAATCTCTCGGATGTGCCGTTCGACCGCGCCTATTTCGGAACGGCGGAGGCGAGCGTGGACCTGCAGGCGGGCGCGTTCGATCTCGGTCTTGCAGAGCCGGTGACCGGCATGGGCGGCAAGCTCGATTTCCGCGGCGGCGGCATGGCGCTCAACGGGCTTTCGGGCCGGCTGATGGGCGGCACGCTTTCCGGCGACATGCGGCTCGGAAACACCGATGGCAATGGCTATTTCCAGGCCCAGCTCAATCTTGCCGACGCGACCCTGCCCGACAATCTCTGGCAGGCGGACGGGACGCCCGTCGTCTCCGGCGCGTTCGATCTCGGCCTTGTGGTGGAGACCACCGCCGATACCGCGCGGGGTCTGAAATCGCAGGCCAGCGGTTCCGGCATCGTCACGCTCAAATCGCCGACCTTCAACGGCCTCGATCTCGGTTTCAGGGACGAGCTTCTCGCCTGGGCGGATGCCGAGGGCACGGAAATCACCAATGAGGCGATCGAGGACAAGGTCCGTGCGCTGCTCTTCGGCGATGGCGGCTTCCAGGCGGGCGATATCGCGATCCCGTTTGCGATCACCGACGGAACGCTGCAGGCGCGCAATGTGCTGGTCGATCTGCCCGAGGCCAGCGTCTATGCGGCGATGGAGGCCGATCTGGACACGCGCGATCTGGACGCCGCGCTCGATGTCGCGCTCAAGCTTGGCGACGAGGGCGAGGAGGGGGCGAGCGCTGGCTTCACGATCGGCTTCAAGGGCCCGCTTGCCGCGCCGGACCGCACCCTTGATCTCACCGAGATCGACAATTATCTGGCGCTGAGGGCGGTCGAGCGCGAGCGCGAGCGCGTGGAACGCCTGCAGGCCGATATTCTCGAAAAGCAGCGCCTGCGCCGTGAGGCGGCCCTCTACCAGGGACGGGAAGAGGCGCGCGAGCGCCAGCGTCAGGAGGAGGCGGAACGGCAGCGGCGGGAAGAAGAGGCGCGCCGCGCCGCCGAGGCCGCCCGCAACGCCGAGGCGGGTGCCGCCGGTGAGCCTTCGTCAGATCAGTCATCGCCGGGCGGCGCTGGCGAGACAGCGCCCGATCAGCCGGCTGAAGCCGCCCCGATTTCCGCCGCGCCGGCGGAGGTCGTTCCCGAAGCGCCGGAGAAGAGCGATTGGGACCGACTGATCGAATCGATCATCGACGGGGCTGAGGAAGTGCGCCAGGAGGGCGCGCCAAGCCCCTGAACGTCTCGGTCAAAATATCGCCGGTATTGCGGAGCATGTGAGGCGCAAACCGGGCACTGTTGGAACGACTTTGCGCCGGGCAATGCTTTTTTTGCCGCAGCCTGGCGCTATGGATTCGGCAAGGTTGTCGCGGTAAAACAATGCGGTAGAGCCACAGTGTGGCTAATCGGATGAAGGGCAGACTTGAATGAAGACGGTGAAGCGCAGGCTTTTGATCGGGCTTGGTTGGGTGATGGTGACGCTTGCCCTTATCGGCGCGGTTCTGCCCATCATGCCGACCGTGCCGTTCCTGATCGTGGCCGCCGCCGCCTTCGCCCGGTCCTCGCCGGAGCTTGAGGCGCGGCTGATGAACCATCCGCATTTCGGCCCGCATCTCGGCCGCTGGCGGCGCGAGGGCGCGATCTCGCTGCCGGCCAAGCTGCTTGCCGTGGCGGCCATGGGCTGCAGCATGGTCTCGGTTCTGCTGTTTGCCGGCGCGTGGCCGTGGCTGCAGGCCGGCGTCGCGATCGTGCTCGCCTGTTGCGCGCTCTACGTCCTCACCCGCCCTTCGCCGTCCAGAATGGCTGCAGACGGCTGATCGCCACGGGTTTTAGCTGTTTTCCCGCGCCCTTGCCGCCGGCGCCTTCGACCAGTCGGGCTTGCTGATGCTTTGCAGCGGCTTCGATCCGGCATTGTCGATGCGGGCGAGAACGGCGCGCGCGAGTTCCCGCCCGGCCTGGCTGAAATCCTCGCTCATGGCGATGAGTTCCGGGTTGATCCAGTTCAGGAAATCGGCCGGCTGCTTGGCCACCACGTCGACCTCGCGGCCGAGCGTCAGGTTGCAGTCTCTCAGCGCCGCCATGATCGGGATCGCGCTGCTGCCGCTGCAGGCGATCACGGCGTCCGGCGGATGGCTGGAGCGCAGCGTCGCGAGCATGCCGCTGCGGATCTCGGTCAGGGGCGAATCGGTCGAGATCGATGTCAGCGGCGTCTCCTGCAGGGAGAACTGGCTGAGGCCGCGTTCGAAGCCGGAGCGGAAATACTTGTAATAGGTCAGGTGGCTCGGCGGCTGCAGGCTGACGATCCGCTTGCGCCCGCGCCCCGCCAGCATTTCCACGGCGTCGAAGGCATAGGCGTCATTGTCGAAATCATGGAACGGATAGTCGATATTGCCGTCCGTGCGGCCATGGGCGGCAAACGGCATGCCGCGCTCGCGCATCAGCTTGATGCGGGGATCGTCGGGCTCGATGCGCGAGATGATCACGCCATCGGCCGAGCCGGTATCGAGGATATAGCGCACCGGCGCCATCTGATCGTGATGGATCGGCTGCGGCATCAGCACGAGATGATAGGGCGTGTCGGCCAGGATTTCCGAAATGCCGAAGATCATCTGTCCGGCCATGCCCATGATTTCCTCTTCCAAATTGAGGATGAGGGCGATGACATTGGTCTTGCCGGTCCTGAGCCTGACGCCGGCGCGATTCGGCATGTAGCCGAGCTGCTTGGCGACCAGCCGCACCCGTTCCTTGGTATGCTCGGCGATATCCGGCGCATCCTTCAGCGCGCGCGAGACGGTGGTGACGCCGAGCCCGGTCATATAGGCGATGGTCTTCAGCGTCGGTCGGGCGTTTGCGGTTTCGCCTGTCCGGGTCTCTGCGCGGCGGCCCTCTGTTCGGCTTGTCGTCGGTTTCATTGCGTCTCCTCATTCGCCGGCAACCGGACATGATTGCAAACGCGCCTTGCCGCGCGAAACTGGTCGCGCGCCCCGGCTCGTCTGCGGCTCGAGGTTGCACCTCTCCCGCCCCGCCCTGAACAGCCCTGCCTGCCGCCGACGCTTATAGCGTCTCCCGGCAATCCATGCGCAAAAAAAAGCGCTGTTCGCCGGGCGTCAGGCAGTCTCCTCCCGTCAGGGAAAGGGGATGGTGGCAGTCTAGCGCGGCAAGAGCTGAAACGATACAGAAAAGTGTTTCTGGCCGTTCGATCCCCTGATTTTCAAGGCGTAGGCGGCGTCATGACGCATAGGTCACCGCATTGTTTGCGTTAGCGAAGAAGCGCCGCTTCGAAAGCTGATTTCCTGGAAAAAATACAATTAAAATAATATTTTAATGGGGTATTTGCATTGCAAAAATGAGAACGGAGGGGGAGTCCTGAACTCCAACTAAAGTCGCACGGAAACAAAAACTTCGACAAAAAGGTTGCCAGCTTCCGGGAATTTGAATACCGTTTTCCGGCAACGTTTCAGTTGGGAGGACAAGATGAAACATGCAATTCTCACCGCAGCGCTCGCTGCCGGCGTCGCGATGCCGCTTTCCGCCAGCGCGACCGATCTTGAAGTAACCCATTGGTGGACCTCCGGCGGCGAAGCTGCCGCCGTGAAGGTGCTCGCCGACAATTTCAATGAGACGGGCAATACCTGGGTCGACAGCGCCATCGCCGGTTCCGGCACCACCGCCAACCCGATCATCGTCAGCCGCATTCTCGGCGGCAACCCCATGGGCGCGACCCAGATGAACACCGGTCGCGATGCCGAGGAGCTCATCAAGGCCGGCCTGATGCTCGATCTGACCGAGCTTGCCGAGAAGGAAGACTGGGCCAGCAAGATCCGCCCCGCCAAGCTTCTCGAAGCCTGCGAATATGACGGTCGCATCTATTGCGTTCCGATCAACATCCACTCCTGGCAGTGGATGTGGTTGAACCGGCATGTGTTCGAGGACAACGGCATCCCGGTCCCGACCAACTGGGCCGAACTGGTGGAAGCCGCGCCGAAGCTGCAGGAAGCCGGCGTCATTCCGCTTGCCACCGGCCAGCCCTGGCAGGTCGACGGCATCCGCAACGTGATGCAGGTCGCGATCGGCGGCGTCGACAACTATCTCGCCGTCAATGGCGACAAGGATCCCGATGCGGTGATGAGCGATGAAAACCGCGCAATCTGGGAAGCCTTCGCACAGGCCCGCACCATGGTCGATGATGCCTATTCCGGCCGCGACTGGAACGTCGCCACCAATATGGTGATCCAGGGCGATGCCGCGGCCCAGATCATGGGCGACTGGGCGCAGGGCGAGTTCGCCCAGGCCGGCCAGGAAGCCGGCGTCGACTATGATTGCCTGCCCGGCCTCGGCAACAACCCGGTTCTCGATACCGGCGGCGATGCCTTCTACTTCCCGAAGACGGATGACCCGGATATCACGGCCGCCCAGCTCGAGCTTGCCTCGATGCTGGTCTCGCCCGAAACCCAGGTTGAATTCAATCTGGTCAAGGGCTCGCTGCCGGTGCGCGGCGATGTCGATCTGGAAGCCGCCAATGCCTGCATGAAGAAGGGTATCGAGATTCTCGCCAACCCCGAGAACGTGCTGCCGTCGACCGAGCAGTTGCTCGATTCCGATACGCAGGGTCAGATCACCGACCTCGCGCTCGAGTTCTTCTCCTCCGACATGTCGGTCGATGAAGCCATGGAGCGGCAGAAGGAAATCATCGAACAGGCAATGTAATTTGCCCGGTTGAGCGGCGGGGCGGTTGATCCGCTCCGCCTTTCTTTCTGCACCAATCTCGTGAGGGGAGCAGCAATGGCTGATGTCGCTCGCCGTCCGATGGGTCTGTTCAAGAACCTGAACGCCAAGATCGCGGCCATACCGATGATGCTCACCGCGGTGGTCATCTTCATCGGTTGCACCGCCTGGACGGTTATCTATTCATTCACCGATTCAAGGCTTCTGCCGAGCGAGAACTTCGTCGGTTTTGCCCAGTATGATCGCCTGTTCGGCACCACGCGCTGGAATGTCGCGATCGGCAATCTGCTGATCTACGGCTGCCTCAGCCTGATCTTCTCTTTCGTCGTGGGCTTCATTCTGGCAACGCTGCTCGACCAGAAGATCCGCTTCGAAAACACCTTTCGCACGATTTTCCTCTATCCCTTCGCGCTTTCCTTCATCGTGACCGGCCTGGTCTGGCAATGGATTCTCGATCCCGGCCTCGGCCTGCCGAAGTTTCTCGATGAACTCGGGCTTCCCGGCGGCAATCTCGCGCTGCTCGGCAACAAGCACACCGTGATTTACGCGCTCGTGATCGCCGGATTGTGGCAGGGCACGGGGCTTGTGATGGTGCTGATGCTGGCCGGGCTGCGCGGCATCGACTCCGAAATCTGGAAGGCCTCGAAGATCGACGGCATTCCGGCATGGCGCACCTATATCTTTATCGTCATCCCGATGATGCGCGGCGTGTTCGTCACCACGCTTGTGATCGTCGCCTCCGGCATTGTCCGGGTCTATGATCTCGTCGTCGCCATGACCCAAGGGGGACCCGGCTTCGCCTCCGAAGTGCCGGCGAAATATGTCTACGACCTGATGTTCCAGCGCGGCAATATCGGGCAGGGACTGGCGGCCTCCACCGTCATGCTGGTCACTGTGTTCATCATCCTCGTGCCTTGGGCATTGATGGAATTCAGAGGCAAGAAGAGGTAGCAACATGGCTGACATCGCTTTGAACGGGCCTGCGGGTCCGCGTCCGAAACGCCGGCTCGCCCCCTCCAGGATCATTCTCTATTCCATCCTGTTCGTGGCCGCGGTCTATTATCTGATCCCGCTTTACGTGATGATCGTGACCTCGCTGAAAGGCATGCCGGAAATCCGCATGGGCAACATCTTCGCCCCGCCGGTGGAAATCACCTTCGAACCCTGGGTCAAGGCCTGGAGCGGGGCCTGTACCGGGCTTTACTGCGAAGGGATCAGCGTCGGTTTCTGGAACTCGGTCAAGATCACCGTTCCCGGCATCATCATCTCGATCGCGGTCGCCTCGGTGAACGGTTATGCGCTTGCCAACTGGCGCTTCAAGGGCTCGGAATTCTTCTTCACCGTGCTCCTGTTCGGGGCCTTCATCCCCTATCAGGTGATGCTCTATCCGCTGGTGATCATCCTGCGCGAACTGCATCTGTTCTCGACGCTGCCGGGCATCGTGCTTGTGCACACGATTTTCGGAATGCCGATCCTCACGCTTCTGTTCCGCAACTATTTCGCCTCGCTGCCGGAGGAGCTTTTCAAGGCCGCCCGCGTTGATGGCGCGGGGTTCTGGCAGATCTTCTTCAAGATCATGCTGCCGATGTCGCTGCCGATCTTCGTCGTCGGCATGATCATCCAGACCACCGGCATCTGGAACGACTTCCTGTTCGGGGTGATCTTCGCCGGCCAGCAGAACTATCCGATGACGGTGCAGCTCAACAACATCGTCAACGCGGTGCAGGGCGTGAAGGAGTACAATGTCAACATGGCGGCAACCCTTCTGACCGGCTTTGTCCCGCTCGCCGTCTATTTCGTTTCCGGACCGCTGTTCGTGCGCGGCATCGCCGCCGGCGCGGTGAAAGGGTGAATGATGAATACCAGTGTTTCCATCAAGGACCTCTCGCTCTCCTTCGGGGCGATCGACGTCCTCAAGAACCTCGATCTCGATATCCATGACGGCGAGTTTCTGGTGCTGCTCGGCTCGTCCGGCTGCGGCAAGTCCACGCTTTTGAACTGCATCGCCGGGCTGCTCGACGTTACCGGCGGCCAGATCTTCATCAAGGACAAGAACGTCACCTGGCTGGAGCCGAAGGATCGCGGCATCGGGATGGTATTCCAGTCCTATGCGCTCTATCCGCAGATGACGGTGGAGAAGAACCTGTCCTTCGGCCTTCAGGTCGCCAAGGTGCCGAAGGCGGAGATCGACAAGCGCGTCAAGCGCGCCTCCGAAATCCTGCAGATCGAGCCGCTCCTGAAGCGCAAACCGGCCGAGCTTTCTGGCGGGCAGCGCCAGCGCGTCGCGATCGGTCGCGCGCTGGTGCGCGATGTCGACGTGTTCCTGTTCGACGAGCCCTTGTCGAACCTCGACGCGAAGCTCAGGTCGGAGTTGAGGGTTGAGATTAAAAGGCTTCACCAATCACTTGAAAACACGATGATTTACGTGACCCATGACCAGATCGAGGCGATGACGCTGGCCGACCGGATCGCGATCATGCGCGGCGGCGTGATCCAGCAGCTCGACGAGCCGACCACGATCTATAACCGCCCGGTCAATCGCTATGTCGCCGGCTTCATCGGCTCGCCGCCGATGAACTTCATGGATGGCGAACTGCGCCACGAGAACGGCAAGCCGGTGTTCCGCACCAATGATGTCGACTTCTCGCTCGAAGGCTATGATGCCAATGGCGAGTTGCCGGAATCCGGCAAGGTGACGCTCGGCGTCAGGCCGGAGCATATCGTCATCGACAAGGCGCTGTCGGAGGAAAACCTCGAAGTGCATGAGGCGACCGTCGACCTTGAGGAACCGATGGGCGCAGACAGCCTGCTATGGCTGAAATATGCCGGTCATCTGATGACCGTCAGGGTGAACGGCAATGTCCGCTACAAGGTCGGCCAGAAGATCCGCTTCGCCTTTGATATTCCGCTTGCCTCGGTCTTCGATGCGAAGACCGAACTGCGGCTTTGAAGCAAGGCCGCGACGGGCCATTCCCGCGCGGCATGAATAACAGGAAGGGCATGCCGGCCGGATCGATGGCGGCAGCCGGAGGAAACAGATGACAAAACTAGGATTCCAGCTTTACAGCGCGCGCAATTACCAGCCGTTTTCGACCATCTTCAAGAAGCTCGCCGCGGCGGGCTACGGCGAAGTGGAAGGCTACGGCGCGCTTTATGACGATCTCGACCAGGCGGCGCTCGACCGGCTTTCTTCCGATCTGGCGACGATCGGGCTTGCCATGCCGACCGGTCACTTCAGCTTGAACATGCTGGAAAACGATCCCGACCGCGTGCTCGAGATCACAACGGCGCTGAAGATGGACAGCGTGTTCTGCCCCTTCCTGATGCCGGATGACCGCCCGACGACGGCCGAGGGCTGGCGCGATTTCGGGGCCCGGCTGGAGAAGGCCGGCGCGCCCATGCGCGATGCCGGCCTCGTGTTCGGCTGGCATAACCACGATTTCGAATTTGCCGCACTTGAAGATGGCAGCGTGCCGATGACGCATTTGATGGAGGGCGGGTCTACGCTGGCCTGGGAGGCCGATATCGCCTGGATCATCCGCGGCGGCGCCGATCCTCGCCATTGGATCGAGACCTACAGCGATCGTATCAGCGCGGTCCATGTCAAGGATATCGCGGAACCGGGCGAAAACGAGGATGAGGACGGCTGGGCCGATGTCGGCCATGGCACGGTCGACTGGAAGGGGTTGATGGGCGTCCTGAAGCCGCTGCCGATCCGCCACTACATCGTCGAGCACGACAATCCGAATGATATCGACCGTCTTATCGAGCGGTCCATCGCATCCTTCCAGTCCTTCTGAACGAGGCTTTCATGACCAGGGAACTTGGTGTCGGCATCCTCGGATGCGGCAATATTTCCGCGACCTATTTTTCTCTCGCGCCGCTGTTTCGCGGCCTCAAGGTGCTGGCCTGCGCCGACATCAATCCGGCGGCGGCCACCGCGCGCGCGGAGGAGTACGGCGTGACGGCACAGAGCGTGGAGGACCTGCTCCAGAACGACGAGCTTGACGTCATCGTCAACCTCACCATTCCGGGCGCGCATTACGAAATGTCGAAGCGGATTCTCGAGGCCGGCAAGCATGTCTATTCGGAAAAGCCGCTGGTGCTGTCCGTCGACGAGGGCAAGGAGCTCGGCCGCATCGCCGCCGAAAAGGGGCTTTCGGTGGGCTGCGCGCCGGATACGTTTCTGGGCGGCGCCCACCAGCGCGCCCGCAAATATATCGATGAGGGCGGGATCGGGCGGGTCACCTCCGGCACCTGCCACGTGATGAGCCCGGGCATGGAGATGTGGCATCCCAATCCGGATTTCTTCTTCCTGCCCGGCGGCGGCCCCGTGCTCGATCTCGGCCCCTATTACATCGCCAACCTGATCAACCTGATCGGCCCGGTGAAACAGGTGGCGGCGCTGACCTCGATGGCGAACGAGACCCGCACCATCACCTCCGAACCGCGGCGCGGCGAGATCATCCCGGTGAAGACGCCGACCAATATCCACGCGCTGCTGGAGTTTCAAAGCGGGGCCACCATCTCGCTTTCGGCAAGCTGGGATGTGTGGGTGCACCGTCATTCCAACATGGAGCTTTACGGAACCGAGGGAACGTTGTTCGTGCCAGATCCCAATTTCTTCGGCGGCAAGGTCGAGGCGGCGGGCCGCGACGGCAAGACATCCGAACTTGACAGCCAGGATCACCCCTTCGGCAAGCCCAACCAGGGCGAGCGCGCCAATTACCGCACGGCCGGCCTTGCCGATATGGCGGTGGCGCTGATCGAAGGCCGCGATGCCCGCTGCTCGCTCGCCCGCGCGCTGCACGGCGTCGACGTCATGGCCGCGATCCTGAAGTCCGGGGAGACCGGCGCCTTCGTCCCGCTGTCGACGACCTGCACCCAGCCGGCGGCGCTTGATGCGGAGGCGGCCAGGGCGCTGTTGCGGTAGTTCCACCTAGTCCTGCGTCATCAACTCTGTTGGATGACTT
>NZ_DEPM01000115.1:39038-49027 GCF_002358775.1 Martelella sp. UBA3392 | reverse complement strand
GCGCCACCCTCACTGCCCCTGTCGGGGCATCTCTCCCGCCAGCGGGAGAGAGTATTGGGTGCAAGCCGCAAGGCCACATAAAGATCGCTGCCCTGGAGTGTATTCATCGGCTGAATGACCGTGAAACAGAACCGCTCACCTCACCCTCCGGGCGCCCAACCCGGTTCGGCGAGTTCGAAATCCTCGAAGGTGAAGCCCGGGGCGACGGTGCAGCCGACCAGCGTGAAATCGCCGGTGGTCTCGGCCGCCTGCCAGCATCCGGCGGGAATCACCCCCTGCGGGCGCTCGCCTTTCAGGATGTCCGGGCCGAGCATCTGCGTTTCCACCACCTTGCCGTCGGCGGAGCACATCAGTTTAAGGGGGGCGCCGGCGTAATAGTGCCAGACCTCGACGGCTGTATGCAGGCGGTGCCAGTGCGACCGCTCTCCCGCCTTCAAGAGGAAATAGATCAGCGTCGAGGCCCCGCGCCCGCCGCCGGCCGAATCACGAAATGTCTCGGCGAACCATCCGCCCTCGGGATGGGGTTGGAGCCCGAGCGCTTCGATGATCGCGTCGGCGGTCATCAGAAATTGTCCTTGCGCTTGCGGATTTCGGCCAGCACCTCGGCGTCGCTCGCCTCTTCCATGACGAGCCCCTTGCGGATCGCCGGATCGGCCACCCTGAGAAACGGGTTGGTCTTCTTCTCAAGCCCGATCGTGGTCGGAATGGTGAAGCCGCCGGCCTCGCGCAATTCCGCCACCGCCTCTGCCCGCTCCTTCAGCACCGTGTTGTCGGGATCGACGGTCAGAGCGAATTTGGCATTGGCGAGCGTATATTCATGGCCGAAATAGACCTCGGTCTCGTCCGGCAACGCCATCAGCTTTTGCAGCGACGGCCACATATCGGAGGCCGGGCGCTCGAACAGGCGACCACAGCCCATGGCAAACAGCGTGTCGGCGGCGAATAGTAGCCCATCCTCGACGAAATGATAGCAGATATGGCCGGCGGTATGGCCGGGGGTTTCGATCACCTCAACCTTGTGGCCGGCAAATTCGAGTTCGTCGCCCTCGAACACGGCGAGATCGAGACCCGGTATCACCACCGCCTCCTCGATCGGCCCGACGATGCGGCAATCATATTTCTCCTTGAGCATGAGATTGCCGTCGACATGGTCCTTGTGGTGGTGGGTGGTGAAGATGTCGGTGATCGTCCAGCCGCGCTGTTCGGCCTCGGCCATCACCTTTTCGCCATCGGGCGCGTCGATGCTGACGGTCTTGCCGCTTTCCGGCTCGTGCACCAGGACGCCGTAATTGTCGGAACGGCACATGAAGACGGCAATTTCCAGTGAACGCATATCAGGCCTCGCAATTGCTTACTCAATGGAGTTCAATGTAGTACGGTGGACATTGAAGTCCAACCATCAGCCGGGTCAACCTCAGCTCATGAATGCCGATATCGTAGACCTGCGCGCGTTTTATCACACCGAGCTCGGAAGGCTTGCCGCCCATTCGATCACGATGGCGCTGACGCCGATATGGCAGGCGCTGCCGGAGGAAAGGCTGGCGGGGCTCGGCTACTGCCTGCCCTATCTCGACCGCTTCGCCGGCGAGGCCGAAAGAACCATGGCGCTGATGCCGGCCTCGCAGGGCGCGATCAACTGGCCGCCGTTTGGGCCGTCGGCGACCGTGCTCGTCCATGAAGAGGAACTGCCTCTGCCGGATGCCTCGATCGACCGCGTCCTGCTGGTGCATGCGCTCGAATTCGCCGAGGCCCCGCGCGAGACCATGCGCGAATTGTGGCGGGTGCTGGCGCCCGGCGGCAGGGTCGTCATCGTCGCCCCCAACCGGCGGGGCGTGTGGGCGCGTCTCGAACATACCCCCTTCGGCAATGGCCGGCCCTATTCCAAGGGGCAGATCATCGAATTGCTGCGCGAGACCAATTTCACGCCCGCGGCTTTTGCCGAGGCGCTGTTCTTTCCGCCGTCGAAAAGCCGCGCAATCCTGAAATTCCGCTCCAGTTTCGAGCGCTCCGGCCGTACCTTCTGGCCCGCCTTTGCCGGCGTCAACATCATCGAGGCGCAGAAACGGCTCTATCAGGGCCTTCCCGTCGCCGCCCGCGCCGCGCGCAAGGTGCTGGTGCCGGCTCTCGCCCCCCAGGGCGTGCCGACCACCCGCGCGCGACATAGCGGCTGACACTCGACAAAGACCCCAATCGCAATTATTGCTGCTGACGCTAAAAACCGGCCGGAAAAGGCCGACAATTTTTCGAGGTTTCCGATGACCGAACAGATGATCAAGCCAACGCCGCGCCCCGGCATCATGGAGATTGCCGCCTATGTGCCCGGCAAGTCCCACGGCGAAGGCACAGGCAAGGTTCACAAGCTGTCATCGAACGAGACGCCGCTCGGGCCGAGCCCGAAGGCGATCGCCGCCATGCAGGCTATCGGCGAGCACCTTGAGCTCTATCCCGACGGCCAGTCGAGCGCGTTGCGCGAGGCGATCGCCGCCAAATACGGCCTCAATATCGGCAATATCATCTGCGGCAACGGTTCGGACGAACTGCTCGGCCTGATCGCCCATGTCTATCTCGGCGAGGGCGACGAGGCGATCATCACCGAACACGGCTTCCTGGTCTACAAGATCCAGATTCTCGCAAACGGCGCCACGCCCGTCACGGTGAAGGAAAAGGACGCGCGGGTCGATGTCGACGCGATCCTTGATGCCGTGACCGAGCGGACCCGCGTTGTGTTCATCGCCAACCCGGCGAACCCGACCGGCACCTATGTGCCTTTCTCCGAAATCCGGCGGCTCCATGCCGGCCTGCCGAAAAACGTAGTGCTGGTGCTCGACGCCGCCTATGCCGAATATGTCCGCCGCAATGATTACGAGGCCGGGCTGGAACTGGTCGCCGACAACGCCAATGTGGTGATGACCCGGACGTTTTCGAAAATCTACGGGCTTGCCGCGCTGCGCGTCGGCTGGCTTTACGGCCCGACCGATATCATCGCGGCGCTGGAGCGCGTGCGCGGCCCCTTCAACCTCAACGCGCCGGCCATCGCGGCGGCGACGGCGGCGATCAAGGACGACGCCTTCACCCGGGCGGCGGTCGATTACAATCTGAAATGGATCGAACGGCTGACCGAAGAACTTACCGCGCTCGGCCTTTCGGTCACGCCCTCGGTCGCCAATTTCGTGCTGATCCACTTCCCGGATGAGGATGGCAAGCGCGCGGCCGACGCCGACCGCTATCTGAGCGCGCGCGGCTATATCCTGCGGGCCGTTACCGGTTACGGCTTCCCGAACGCGCTGCGCATGAGCGTCGGCACGGAAGAGGCCAATCTGGGCGTCATCGAAGCGCTGAAGACTTTCCTGGCCGCCGCGCCGGAAACGGAAAAGGCATGATTGCTTTCGAACGCATAGCGCTGATCGGCATCGGCCTGATCGGCTCATCGCTTGCCCGCGATATCCGCGCCAAGGGGCTTGCCCGCGAGATCATCGTCTCGACCCGCTCGCCGGAGACGCTGCGGCGGGCGGAGGAGCTGGGGCTCGGCGACCGCTATACCGCTTCCGCCGAAGACGCCGTGCGCGGCGCGGATCTGGTGATCGTCTCGGTGCCCGTCGGCGCATCCGGCGCGGTGGCCGAGCGCATCGCCCCCAATCTGAAGCCCGGCGCGATCCTGACCGATGTCGGCTCCACCAAGGCCTCCGTGATCGCGCAGATGTCGCCCTTCGTGCCGGAGAACGTGCACTTCATTCCCGGCCACCCGATCGCGGGCACGGAGAAGTCCGGGCCGGATGCCGGCTTTGCAGGCCTGTTCAAGGGCCGCTGGTGCATCCTGACACCGGCGGAAGACGCCGACCCCGTCGCCCTGGACAAGCTCACGCAGTTCTGGCAGGCGCTCGGCTCTCGGGTCGACACCATGGCCGCCGACCACCACGACAAGGTGCTGGCGATCGTCTCGCACCTGCCGCACATCATCGCCTACAATATCGTCGGCACCGCGGACGATCTGGAAACAGTGACCGAATCGGAAGTGATCCAGTATTCCGCCTCCGGCTTCCGCGACTTCACCCGCCTTGCCGCCTCCGACCCCACCATGTGGCGCGACGTCTGCCTGCATAACCGCGATGCTATTCTGGAAATGCTGGCGCGGTTTTCGGAAGACCTTGCCTATCTTCAGCGCGCGATCCGCTGGGGTGAGGGCGACAAGCTGTTCGAACTGTTCAGCCGCACCCGCGAGATCCGCCGCTCGATCATCGAGGCCGGACAGGATGTCGAGGCCGCCGACTTCGGCCGCCACGCGCTTGACGACAAAGATTAGCGCATCACGTCAAAGAGGCGGTATCTTGCCGAGCGGGATGAAGCCGAGCACGGCCCTGCCATGTTCGACGCGCACGTCCAGCGTCACCGTGCGCTGGCCGCCGGTGAAGTTCTTGACCAGGCCGGTGACGGAATTGATGACGCCCGCAGCACCGGGGAAGCTGAGCGCGGCAAGCTGGGCGACGCCATCTATGCCCGTCAACTCGAAGCTGAAGCGACCGTCGAGATAGCCGTCCTTGTCGAAGGCGAAGCGGCCCGAGACCGCCATCATCGACTGGCTTTCGCCAATCGCGAGCGCCGCCTGGTTGACGATGCCGCTCTTGCCGCGCAGCATTTGCGGGTGGAAATCGGTCTCGAGCAGCGCGCCGCCGCCATCGACGGTCGCCAGAAGGTTGAGCGAAACGGCGGGCAAGGCGTCGGCATTGTTCTGCGGGCGCAGAACCGCCTCGTTCAGGTTCAGCGCGACATCGAGATCGCCGTTGTCATTGCGCACCAGCCCCTGCCCCTGTTCCGCCGTCAGCGTTCCCTGACGGCCCTGGGGATCGGCGAAACGGGCGGTCACGGCCTCGAAATCGAAGGAAACGAGGCGCGGCGCGCCGCCCCTGTAGATCAGCTTGCCGCCGAAATCCTGCCACTCCGCCCGCAACAGCATGCCGGCGTCGTTTTGCAGCGTGGCGGGGCCGGTGAGCGTTGCCAGAACCGACCACGGCGAATAGACCGGCGCCTCGGCCTTAAGTTGCGGCGCGTCGAATACCGAGTCCGACGTCCGGTCGCGCACATGCAGGTCGTCGCAGAAGAAACCGAATTTGGCGGGAAAGCCGTTATAGCCGATGTCCTCGCAGTTAACGACGACGTTTTGCTGACCCTGGCCCTGAAGCAGCGTGAAAATCCGGGCCTTCACGGTGCGGGCGATGTAGAACCAGCCGAGGGCATAGGCGACGATCACGGCAATCAGAACGATCAGCGTCCATTTCAGAAACTTGCGCGTTCGGGTTGATCTCGCCATCATGGGCCTCATTGTAATTTCGGAACTCAACGGTGTCAGGCAATAGCATATGGACGAATTCTGGATATTTGGCTACGGCTCACTGATGTGGAATCCGGGTTTTGCGACCCATCGACGCATGCCCGCCCGGCTTGCCGGCTATCACCGCAGCCTCTGCGTCTATTCCCACGTTCACCGCGGCACCGCCCACAAGCCGGGCCTCGTGCTGGGCCTCGACCGCGGCGGTTTCTGCGAGGGCGTGGCGCTCGCCGCCAGGGTCAAGGACGAGGAGGAAATCCTCGCCTATCTGCGCGGTCGCGAACTCGTCACCCGCGTCTACCGCGAACTGGTGCTGCCGGTGCGGCTGTCATCGGGCGAGAATGTGCCCGCCATCACCTATGTCGTAGATCACGCGCATGAGCAATATGCCGGCAAGCTCGATCTCGACCACGCCGCCGAACTGGTGCGCGGCGGCCATGGCCAGTCGGGCCCCAATCGCGACTATCTCCTGAATACCGTTGACCATCTGCGCGAGATGAAGATCAATGACGCCGCGCTGGAAACGATCGCTGGCCTCCTGAAGAACGAGCAGCCGCGCCCGGTGCGCAAGGACGGACTCTAAGCTCCGTCAGACGCCCGCAACTCGGCAACGCGCTCGCGCGTCACCTCCGGCAGGTCGAGATGTGGATTGGCATCAACGGTTTCGATCAGCAGGCGGTCGCTTTCGCGCTCCATGGTCTCGACAAGCTGGTCGAAAAACTGCCGGGGCTCCTTTCCGGGCGCAATCGCCGGCAGGATGCGGACCTTGAAATGCCCGCCTTGGCGGAGGAAACTGCCGCGCGGCCAGAACAGGCCCGGATGCATGACCACCGGAATGACGGGCACGCCGAGATCGCGGTAGAGCCGCTGGATGCCGCGCTTGTAGTCGGGCGCCGCCCCCGGCGGCCGGCGCGTTCCCTCCGGAAAGATCACGAGCTGGCGCCCGGTCTCGACCTCGGCCTTGGTGCGCGCGATCGCATCCGCCATGGCGCGGCCGGTCTGCGCCCGGTCGACGGCGATCTGGCGCTGCTTCTTGAGATACCAGCCGAACAGCGGCATCTGGATCAGCTCGCGCTTGAGCATGAACACCGAATCCGGGATCCATGGCAAAAGCATGATCGTGTCCCAGGCGGACTGATGCTTGGGGGCAATGATACATGGCCCGTCCGGCAGGTTTTCCAGCCCCTCGATGGTGAAGGTCGCGCCGGCCCAGAGCCGCATCTGCGCGTTCACGAAGCGGCCCCAGCCCTGCACCACCCGATAGGCGTTCTTGCGCGAGGCCAGGAAATAATAGGGCGACTGCACGATCATCAGCACCGCAGTGCCGAGATAGAAGGCGATGTTGAACGCGGCGGAGCGGATCATCCCCATCAGTTCCCCTCCCCGGCCGGCGCCAGCGCCGAAAGCCCGGTCTCGGCGCGCAGATGGGCGCCGAGAAATTTCATGTATTCGGAGCCGAGAATCCTCAGATAGCGAAGGCTCTGCCGCCACGACGCATCCTGGTCGCTGAACGGCACCGGATAGCCGACGAACACGGTATCCGGATCGATATGCCTGAGCTCGAAGAGCCCGCGCTGCATGTGGTAGGCGCTGGTGACGACGAGAATGCGGCGATAGTCGTGCTCCTCGATCCATTTGCGGGTTTCCACGGCATTGCCGTAGGTATCCAGCGCCTCATACCCGACATCGACGCAGCATTCGAAAAGCTGGCTGTCGCCGCCGATCACGTTGAGGATGCTCTCGGGCGTGGTCGAGGGATTGACGCCGGAGATCAGCAGCCGCTCGCCCGCGCCAGCCTCCAACAGCGCAAATGCTTCCTCGATCCGGCGCGAGCCGCCGGTAAGCACCACGATCGCATCGGTTTCGTAAATCTGCGGCGGTCTTGCGGTCAGCGCGTTGTAGCAGAACGCCACAAAACCGCCGCCGAACACCAGCACGATCAAAAGAAGCAGGAAGCCGACAAGGCGCGCGAAACGGCCGGCGGCAGAACGCCGCGTCCCGCGTTCGCTGCCGCCTTTGCCATGCGGCTTGCGCTCCCTTTCCGCCATGCCCGATCCATTTCCAGTTCTGCGCCCGGCTCGCGGGGTCGTTCTCTGAATGTTTGTGAAACCGTCCGAATCAGACGATTGACCCGCCAACCTATACAACACAGGAAATAGAGTTGAAATTCAGGCGTCAGGTCGGAGAAGCAATTCGAAAAAATCAGCCCGTATCGCTCCGCTCCGGGTCGGAGCGCACGATGTCGATCTCGCGGATTGTCCTGATCACCGTCAGCCGCGTCGTCAGCGCCGTCAGACCGGCGATCGCGACGATCGTGAGCAGGATGCCGAAATAGGCGCCCCAGCCGATCGAGATCGTGCCGAACAGCGCCGTGGTCTGGTCGGCGCCGGGGGTCGCCAGATAGCGCCGCTGCCAGAACCGCGCCAGCACGAAGAACAGGCAGGCCAGCGCCCCGCCGAGAAACGCGCCCTTGAGCGCGACATTGAGGAAATGGCGCTGGAACTGACGGGCGACGAACGAGGCCTCCGCGCCGACGAAATGAAGAACCTCGACGATATCGCGGCTGCCGGCAAGCGCGCCGCGCGTGGCGAAAACCACCGTAAGAACCATGGCCGAAAACACCAGCGCCATGATCGAAACACCGATCGTGGTGGTGGCGTCCGCCATCGCCGACAGCCGGCTCACCCAGGCGCGATGATCGTCGAGCGATGCGCCGGGCACCGCCTTTTGCAGCGCCGCCGCCATGGCCGTAAAATCGGGCGGATTGTTTTCGTCGATGGTGACGATCACCAGCCGCGGCACCGGCAGCATGTCGAAATCGAGCCCGGTGCCAAGCCATGGCTCCAGGAGCCGCTCGGTTGCCGCCTCGTCGACCACCCTTCCATCCAGCGTGCCGACAAACTGAAGCGCCACGTCGCGCGCATTGAGCAGCGCCTGGTTCATGTCGCGGCCCTCGCGCGGCTTGATCTGGATCGTGACCTCGCGCGAAATGCCGCCCTGCCAGCTTTCAGCCGTCGCGCGCACCATCGAGACGGCACCGAGCGTGAGGCAGGCGAGAAACGCCATGATCGTCACCACCGCCATCAGCGCCCGCGTCTGGACATTGGAGGGCGGCACGATCGGCGTGGGCTTGCGCGGTGCCTGGCGCGCGGGCCGGAAACGGGTCTTGCCGCCGAGCTTGGGGCCCGACTTGGAACCAGGGGCCGGACGCGGGGCCCGCGCTTTCGGCGCGGCCTCTGCGGATGGAGAAGCGCCCGGACGAGGCGGCTCGGCGCGCCGCGCAACCGACGTTTCCTGGCCTTGCGGCACGGGATTGGCCCGCGACCGGAATGCTGGCGTCGGGCTTGATGCCTTCTTCCGCGCCTGCGCCGCCCGTCGGACCTCTTCGGCTCGCTCGACCTCTACCCGCCGGGTCTCTTGCTGTCGCGCCGCCTCGCGTTCCTGCGCGCGACGCTCCTCCAGCGCCTCGGCGCGGCGCTGCGCGAGCTGGCGCTGCTGTTCCGCCTGGCGTCGGGCAACCTCCTCCTGCTGCTGGCGGATCTCCTCCAGACGCCGCGCCTCCAGCAGGCGCTCTTCCTCGGCGCGTTGCTCGGCAAGGCGTCGTTCGGCGCGTTCTCTTTCCTCGATGCGGGGATCGCGAAGCGAGCGGGGCGGCCTAGTCATGAATATCGAGCCTTCCTTCCGAAAGGATCATCCGGCGCGCATTATAGCGGTCCATCAGCGCGATATCATGGGTGGCGATGACAACGGCGGTGCCCAGCCGGTTGAGCTCCACAAGCAGGCTGAGGATGCGCCGCGCCATCGGCGGATCGACATTGCCGGTCGGCTCGTCGGCGAGCAGCACTTCCGGCTGGTCGATCAGCGCGCGGGCGATCGCCACGCGCTGCTTCTCGCCGCCGGAAAGCACCGGCGGGCGGGCATGGAGCCGTTCGCCAAGCCCGACCCATTTCAGGAGTTCGATCACGTCATTGCGGTAGGAGACCTCGTCCTTGCCGCGCACTCGGAGCGGCAGGGCGACGTTCTCATAGGTCGTCATATGGTCGAGCAGGCGGAAATCCTGAAACACGATGCCGACCCGGCGGCGCAGCATCGGCAGTTCCTTGTGCGGAATGACGGCGACATCGCGGCCGAACAGGCGGATCAGGCCGCGCGTCGGCTGCAGCGCCATCAGCATCAGCCGGAGCAGCGTGGTCTTGCCCGCACCGGAGGGGCCCGTCAGGAACTGGAAGGAGTTCCGGGGAATGTCGAAGGTCATGTCGCGCAGGACTTCCGGGCCCATTCCATAGCGCAGGCCAACATTTTCAAACTGAATCAGTGCCATGCCCTGATACTGTCCTCGTCTTTCCATCGCCTCCATTATCCGCGATTATGAATAACAGGTCGTGAACAGGCCGCAAGTTATGCGATTTTGGCGGATATCCACGGCGTTTTGGCCTCGAGGCGCGGTTGAACCCTGACTTGCGATTGCCCGGCTGCGCCAAACCCAGTAAAACCGGCCATCTTCAAACATATACGGCGTTTCCGGCCCTTACGGCTCGGCGCTGGAGGCAAGGGAGCGCGCCATGCATGTCGTCCGCGGCAAAAAGATCGAAGTCCTGTTCTCGCCCGAGGAGATTGCCGCGCGCAACGAGGAGCTCGCCCGCGAGATCGCCAGCGGCCCGTCGCA
>NZ_DEPM01000115.1:32388-38634 GCF_002358775.1 Martelella sp. UBA3392 | reverse complement strand
GCGCCGGAAGTCGAATTCATGACGCTGTCGAGCTATGGCACCGGCACGGTCGGCAAGTCGGTACGGATGGTCAAGGATATCGACAGCGAGGTCGAGGGCCGCGACATCCTGCTGATCGACGACATTCTCGAATCCGGCCGCACGCTGCGTTTCGCGCGAGAACTGATGCTGGAGCGCGGCGCGGCCAATGTTTCGGTCGCAGTTCTTCTCGACAAGCAGAACAAGCGCGAGGAAGCGCTTGAGGCGGACTACGCCGGTTTCTGCTGCCCGGACAAGTTCGTTGTCGGCTACGGCATGGACGTGGCCTACGCCTTCCGCGAGCTTCCCTTCGTCGGCGTGGTGACCGGGGATGCTTAATCAAGCATAAATACAGTCCGAACAGCTTGTTAACTACATAAACCGCCACATTTCGATGTTTACCTCTCGCTAGGAAAGTTCTGGTCATCTCCATTGCAACAAAGCCTGGAACAACAGGTTTGCAATACGGGTTTTGAAAGACAGAGAGAACTGGATAGCGCCATGGCGAGGATTCTGATCACCGAAGACGAGGCATCGCTGCGTATGTTTGTCGCCCGCGCCTTGCGGCTCGACGGTCACGAGACGGTGGAAGCCTGTGACGGCGCCGAGGGGCTCGAACTCCTGAGCGAAAGCCACTACGACCTTCTGCTCTCCGATGTCCGCATGCCGATCATGGACGGAATTGCGTTGGCGCACGCCACCGCGCACGACCATCCGCGCACCAAGATCCTGCTGATGACCGGATTTGCCGAACAGCGCGAACGCGCCGATGACCTGATGGAAAAGATCGTCGACGTGGTTTCCAAACCCTTCGCCCTGCCCGATATCCGCAAGGCCGTGGCCCGCGCGCTGGCGGCATAGGGCCGGGCTACAACCGCCGCAGTTTTGAAAAGGCCGCTTCCCGCCGAGGACAACGGCCCTTTGCTTGCCTCACTGCGCGGCGTAGCCGCCATCCACCAGATGGTAGCTGCCGGTGACGAAGGAGGCATCTTCGGAGAGCAGGAAGGCCGTCAGGGTGGCGACCTCCTCGGATTTTCCGAGCCGACCGATCGGATGGAGGGCGACGAGGCCTTCGATATCCTCCGGCTCAAGGTTCTCATCAAGCAGCGGCGTGCGGATGAAGCCGGGGCCGACGGCATTGATGCGGATACCGCGCTTGGAATATTCCAGCGCCGCAGACTTGGTCATGCCGACCACGGCGTGTTTCGAGGCAACATAGGCCGGCGCGGTGGAAAAGCCGTTGGTTCCAAGGATCGACGACATGTTGACGATCGATCCGCCGCCCGATGCCTCGATCGCGGCAAGCTCATATTTCATGCAGTAGAATACCGAATGCAGGTCGACATTGAGCACCTTGTGCCATGCTTCGATATCGTAATCGCCGATCGGCTCCGACGGACCGCCAATGCCGGCATTGTTGACCGCGCCATAAAGTCCGCTGAATGTCTTGACGGCGAAATCGACCATGGCTTCCACGGCCTTCGGGTCGCTCACGTCGACGGCGAAGGCGGCGGCCTTGCCGCCGGATTGCGCGACCTCGGCGACGGTCTTCTTCGCATGGTCCTCGTTGAGATCGGCCACAACCACATTGGCGCCCTCACGCGCCAGGAGCTGGACGCAGGCCTCGCCAATGCCGGAAGCGCCTCCGGTCACGATGATGGTTTTGTTTTCGAATCTCTTGGACATGACGATACCCCTTGATGCCGACGCTCCGATGTGGGCGCCATTGATTCAAGTGGCGCCGAAAGGGTGCGTTTTAAAGGCATATTGAAGCAAAAATCAGTTCTGAGACTGGGGTTCCAGAAGCCGCTCCAGATAGGGCGGTTCGGAGGGCAGCGGCGCCTGTTCGTTCAGCCGCTCGCGGATGGCGTCGAGAATTTCGCGGGCGCGCTGAACGGTGATCTCGTCGGGAACATCGACATTGTCGCCGAAATCGAGCCCGTCGGCCCCCTGATTGCGGCCAAGCGGGTCGCGGCCGGCCTGGTTGCCCCAGCCGGTCTGTCCGCCCGGGCCCTGCCCTTGCTGACCCTGCCCCTGCGCCATCATCGAATTCATCATCTGCTGTGCGCCCTGGCGCAGCGCCTCCAGCGCATTGCCCTGGCCCTCGACGGCCGCGGACCCCTCCCCCTCGCCGAGCGCGCCGGCCGCGCCTTCCATGGCCTCGCCGGCCTGATCGAAGCCTTCCGCCGGCGGCATGCCAAGTTCGGAGAGCTTCTGTTGCATTTCCGAGAGCTGTTCGGCGAGCCCCTGCTGCTGTTCCTGAAGTTGTTTCAGCGCCTCGCGCAGCTCCTCCGCCGTCATGTCGCGGGGCGCTTTCTCGCCATCCTCCGCCTGATCACCCGGCGAAGGCTGCGGATCGCCCCAGCGTTCCCGGTCTTGCAATTGCTGATCGAGGTCGAAGGTCTCGTTCATCAGCCGCTGCTGTTCCTGTATCAGTTCGCCAAGCTTGTCGATCTGCTGACGCATCTCGGAATTCTGCTGCCCGCCCTGTTGCTGGGCGGTTGAAGATGGCGGCTGGAGATTATTCATCATCCGCTGCAGCTCCGACAAAAGCTGCTGGGCGGCATCGCGATTGCCGGAGCGGGCGAGGTTTTCAAGCTGGTTCAGGAGATTGTCGAGATCGCGCTGGCGCAGCGTCTGCTGGTCGCCGGGCATCTGCTCGGAGGGCTGCATGCGCTGGGCCATCTCCGACATGAATTCTTGCATCGCCTCGCGCAATTCCTGCATCAGCCGGGCGATCTCGGCATCCGATGCGCCGTTCTCCAACGCCTCGCTCAGCGCATCCTGCGCCTCGCGCAGCCGCCGCTCGGCATCCGACAGCGCGCCATCCTCGATGCCGGTCGCGATATCCCACATGTAATCGGCGGTATCGCGATAGCTGTCGGCGTCATGGGCAAGCGCCATCCGGGTCTGGGCCGACTTGATCAGGAGGAATTGCGTGAGGTCCGGGATCGTCTCCTCCGGCCTGAGCGTGATCGCCGCGCTATATTGCAGCGCCACCGGCATGCGGCGGGTGTCGAGCGCGAAGATCTGGCGCTGCTCGGCAACCGAGCCGGCAAGCAGATTGCGGAAGGTGCGCTCCGGCAACACCATCTCCAGCGCCGGGCTTTTGCCGACATGGCCGGCCGCATCCTCTGCGATCAGCGTGATCGTGACCGGCGTGCCGGAAAGCGGGTGTTCGGTCA
Source organism: Martelella sp. UBA3392 (assembly GCF_002358775.1). Lineage (NCBI taxonomy): Bacteria > Pseudomonadati > Pseudomonadota > Alphaproteobacteria > Hyphomicrobiales > Aurantimonadaceae > Martelella > Martelella sp. UBA3392. Next base: position 35,431 of record NZ_DEPM01000115.1, on the reverse strand, counting down.
GATTGCGGCTGGTGAAGGCCGAATGATCCTTCGACGAGCGTGCCGGCATGTTGAGCGGAAATTCCGGCAGCGGATAGACCGGCTCGGCATGCGGATCGACATCGCCGGCCGGTGCGATTTCGGCATGGGCGCGGGTGACGCCGTAATCGTCGGTCACGGTGTATTCGAGTTCCAACGCCCCGTTTGCCGCCGCGCGCGGTGTGCCCTTGAACGCAATCATCGGCGCCTCGTCGGGATCGACGGCAATCTCCCAGCTCCGTCCGGCGGCATCAAGCCGACCGTCCGAAGCCAGCAGAAAGCTTGCGCTGTTGGCGAGCGCGCCCTGTTCGGCCTCGGCCGGCGCCTGCGCTTCCGCGTTGCCGTCGGGCGTGAAGGTGATCGGCTGGTCCGCGCCCTCCCCGGAAAGCCGCACGGTCAGCACCGAGCCTTCGGGAATGCCGGTGATCGCCTCGCCGCCATCGGACTGAAGATAGACCGGTGCCTTGCGGGTATAGGCGGGCGGCGAAATCCAGGCATCGAATCGGAGCGCCACCTGCGTCTCACCCTCGCCCCCTGGCGGCGCGAAGGCATCGGCAAGCCGCGACGCACTGTCGGGACCGGCATAGAACCAAGCCACAAACAGCAGCAGCACGGGAACCGCGCGCAGCGCATAGGGGTCGACTCCGGCAAGGTCCGGTTTCGGCAGGCCGCTGTCGATTGCGCGAAGGCGTTCGGCCATGCGGCGCTGATGGGCCTGCCACAGCGCCATCGCCTCCGGCGTTTGCCGCGCCGGCCGGTCGAGCCGAACCGAAATCGCCTGATGCGCGAGCGCGTTGTGCGCCTCCAGCCGCCGCTCGGCGGCGTGGACCGAGGGAATGCGCAGATGACGCAACGGCCACAGGCTGACGACGAAACCGACGACGAGGAAGAACAGCAGCGCGATCCTGACGGCAAACGGCAGTAGCAGGAACACGCCGAGCCATGACAGCGCGACATAGAGCGCCATCACCGCAACGGGCCACAAAAGAAGCGGCACAAGCTGTTCAACGAAAAGATTGAAACGCGTGAGCGCGCGCTTGCGGCGGATGCGGCGCGTCAGCGCATCATCGACAGCGTCTTTGGGTTTTCCCGCAGTGTGATTCTGCCCGGTCATGAGCCCCTGTGGTCGCGCGGCGTGATGGCCTCAGAATAGCACGCTTTGTGTCGATAGCGAGGTGAGGCCTGGAAATTCCCGGTTCACATTACCGCGACCGGCCTAAAGCCAGTCGGGCAGCGAATCGAGCCCGATCAACTCGTCATAGCTTCCGCGCGGTCGCACCACGTGGAAGCGGTCGCCATCGACCAGCACTTCCGGCACCAGAAGGCGGGTATTGTAGGTGCCGGCCTGGACCGCGCCATAGGCGCCCGCCGTCATCACCGCGAACAGATCGCCGGGGTCGGGGCGCGGCATTTCGCGCGACAGCGCCAGATAATCACCAGTCTCGCAGACCGGGCCGACGACATCGGCGGTCATCCGCTCCGCTCCGGGCTTCAGCACTACCGTGCGGATATCGTGATAGGCGTCGTAGAGCGTCGGGCGGATCAGGTCGTTCATCGCCCCGTCGACGATGACGAAGCTCTTCGCCTCGGCATCCTTCACATACAGGACCTCGGTGACGAAGATGCCGGCATTGCCGGCGATCATCCGCCCCGGTTCGGCCACGATCCGGCAATCGAGACCCGCCAGTTCCTCGCGGATGACGCTGGCATAGGCGAGCGGCTCCGGCGGCGGATTGTTGTCGAACTGATAGGGAATGCCGAGCCCGCCGCCGACATCGACATGGTCGATCTCGTGGCCGGCCGCGCGCAGCTCGCTCACCAGCTCCCGCATCAGCCGGAAGGCATCACGGAACGGCGAAAGCTCGGTGATCTGGCTGCCGATATGCATATCGATGCCGTTCACGCGAATGCCCTTCAGGCCCGCCGCATGGGCATAGACATCATGGGCGCGGGAAAACGCGATGCCGAACTTGTTTTCCTTCTTGCCGGTGGAAATCTTGGCATGGGTCTTCGCATCCACATCCGGATTGATGCGGAAGGAGACCGGGGCGACAACGCCCTTCGCCATGGCGCGCGCATTCAGCACTTCCAGTTCCGGCTCGGATTCGACATTGAAGCAGTAGATGCTGGCGTCAAGCGCGAAGTCGATCTCTCGCACGGTCTTGCCGACGCCGGAAAACACGATCTTTTCGGCCGGGACGCCAGCGGCAAGCGCGCGGCGCAATTCGCCTTCCGACACCACGTCCATGCCGGCGCCGAGTTTGGCGAGCGTCTTAAGCACCGCCTGGTTGGAATTGGCCTTGACGGCGTAGCAGACCAGCGCATCGGTGCCCGCGAAGGCTTCGGCGAAGACCTTGTAATGGCGGGCGAAGGTGGCGGTGGAATAGCAATAGAACGGCGTGCCGACGGCCGCCGCGATCGCCGGAATGGATACGCCCTCGGCATGGAGAACGCCGTCGCGATATTCGAAATGGTTCACGTCTGGCCTGCGTCAGTTAAGCAGTGGATCGAGAAGGAAGGGCTCGCCATCGACGGCGGCATCCGGCCCGGCATTGACGACATTGTCGCCCGAGCCGTCGAACACGATCGGTTTGTCATTGGGGGCAAGCCGGATGGTCGGTTCGGATTGCGTCTTCGCGGCGCGCGCCTGCTGTTCGGGCGTCGGCGGCGGCACTTCCAGCGGCCCGCGTCGTCCGCAGGAGCTAAGGGAAAGCGCCATCAGCGCAACAACTGCAATCGTGATTGTCTTCATCAAGAGCCCCGAACCGGATACGGGCCCCGCAAACGCGAACGCCCTGGCCATTCTGATAACCGATCAGAACCGCTTTGTGCACCCCAAATTGCGCGACTGAAAGAAAGTCGCCGCCGACGGGACCGTGTCAAACCCGCGCGGGCGAACGCTTCTGAGCATAAAGCAGTCGAAGCTCGCTCCCAATATTCTCTCCCGCTTGCGGGAGAGAATATTGGGAGCGAGGGTGATGCAGCATTTCGAAACGTGAGAGCGTTCGCGGGGATAGACTCCCCC
>NZ_DEPM01000115.1:30432-32042 GCF_002358775.1 Martelella sp. UBA3392 | reverse complement strand
TCTCTCCCCTCCGGGGCGAGAAGGTTCGGGGGCTATGCGGCCGGCTCAGACCCGCTCGCGCCACCAGGCGACCTGCTTCCTCACCTCGTCCGGCGCCGTGCCGCCGAAGCTCTTGCGGCTGGCGACGGAGGCCTCCACCGTCAGCACGTCGAAAATGCCATCGGTGATCGCCGGGTTGATGCCCTGCAATTCCTCCAGCGAGAGTTCGGCCAGATCGCAGCCCTTCTTCTCCGCCAGCGCCACGGCGGCGCCCGTCGCGTGGTGGGCGTCGCGGAACGGCAGGCCCGCCTCGCGCACCAGCCAGTCGGCCAGATCGGTGGCGGTGGAAAAGCCAGAGCCGGCGGCGGCCTTCATGGCTTCGACATTGACGGTCAGGTCGCCGACCATGCCGGTCATCGCGGCGATCGCGAGATCGAGGTTGCGGGCGGCGTCGAACACCTGTTCCTTGTCTTCCTGCATGTCCTTGGAATAGGCGAGCGGCAGGCCCTTCATCACCGTCAAGAGCGCCACCAGCGAACCGTTGATGCGGCCGGTCTTGGCGCGCACGAGTTCGGCGGCATCCGGGTTCTTCTTCTGCGGCATGATCGAGGAGCCGGTGGAAAAACTGTCAGACAGCCGCACGAAATTGAACTGCGGCGTCGACCAGATCACGATTTCCTCCGCCAGCCGCGACAGATGCGTGGCGCAAATCGAGGCGAGCGACAGGAACTCCAGCGCGAAATCGCGGTCCGAGACCGTATCGATCGAATTGCGCGTCGGCCCGCCGCTGAAACCAAGTGCTGCGGCCGTCATGTGCCGGTCGATGGCAAAGCCGGTGCCCGCAAGGGCCGCCGCCCCGATCGGGCTTTCATCCAGATGCTCGATCGCGTGGCGCACGCGAGCCCGGTCGCGGCCGAACATCTCGACATAGGCCATGCAGTGGTGGCCGAAGGTGACGGGTTGGGCGGTCTGCAGATGGGTGAAGCCGGGCATCACCGTATCGGCATGCTCTTCCGCGCGCGTCAAAAACACGTCGATCAGCCGGGTGAGTGCCGCCTCGGTGCGCTGCAGCTCCTTCTTCACCCACAGGCGAAAATCGAGCGCGACCTGGTCGTTGCGCGAGCGGGCGGTGTGCAGGCGGCCGGCGGCGGGGCCGATCAGCTCGCGCAGCCGCGCCTCGATATTCATGTGAATATCCTCGAGCTGGCGCGAGAAGGCGAAATCGCCCGCCTCGATCTCACGGCGAATTGTAGTCAGACCCTCGATAATTGAGGCGCTGTCCTCTTTCGTAATGATGGCTTTTTCGGCAAGCATCGTGGCATGGGCGATCGAGCCGTCGATATCCTCGTTATAGAGCGCCTTGTCGAAATCGATGGAGGCATTTATCTCCTCCATGATCGCATCGGGACCGGAGGCGAAACGTCCGCCCCACATCTTGTTCGAGGTGCTGTTGTCGGAAGCCATGAAGTGCCTATCTGGAGAATGACATGACAGAGAAGAAGAGCCGCAAAAGCCCGGTCTCCGCCAAACTGGTTCTAATCGCGCTTGCCGCAGGCCTGATTGCCGGCGCCGTCGCGGTATACGTGAAAAACGCCGTGACTGGCAATGGCATGGGCGATCTCGCCGAAAGC
>NZ_DEPM01000115.1:0-30122 GCF_002358775.1 Martelella sp. UBA3392 | reverse complement strand
CTCGCCGAAAGCCAGTGCAAACCCGCCGCCGAGACCGCCGAACGCCTGAAGCCGCTCGCGATCGGCGAGGTCGCCGCCTTCATCCCCGCCGAAAAGCCGCAAAAGCTCCCGAACCTCGCCTTCCGCGACATTAACGGCGAAACCACGCTTGCAAACCTTTCCGGCAAGACCGTGCTGATGAACCTCTGGGCCACATGGTGCATTCCCTGCCGCGAGGAAATGCCGGCGCTCGACCGGCTGGAGGCCGATATGGGCGGCGAAAACTTCGAGGTCGTCGCCGTCAACATCGACACCGGAACCGACGAAAAACCGGTCCGCTTCCTCGACGAAATCGGCATAAACGCACTCGCCTTCTACCGCGACGAAACCATGACGACCTTCAACACCCTGAAAAAGGAAGGCCTGGCCTTCGGCCTGCCGTCAACGGTGCTGATCGATGAGAACGGGTGTTTGCTGGGGGCGATGAACGGGCCGGCGGAATGGGATAGTGCGGACGCCAAGGCGTTGGTGGGGGCGGCGCTTGGGGGGTGAGAGTGAGAGGCTGCGGATGCAGACGTGGTAGAAATACGACTCCGCTTAGCGAAATAGACCCGTTTAATTTAAAGTCAGAGTTTTGGGCTAAGAAGGCAACAACTACCTCTGCCGTGCCGCCAGATTTAATCATAAGAGGCACGCCAACTTCCCCACTGTACCTTGTTTCGAAAGGTGCCGGACGTGCAAAAGTTCATAAGAGAGTTTTATGGGGCGTGTGATCCTCTATGCTATTTTCGGCTAGCTCGAATTTCTCACCTGTCCAAATCGCTTTATGCCGTTCCAGCTTCCGAGCAAGCGAACGACTTTCGGCATGTCTTCTGAGCTCTTTTTGTGCCTTCTCGTTGCTGATATCAAGTCGCAGTAATTTGCTACCGGTGATCGTCAGGTAAATCATAATTATCGTAGCAACCAATCCGAGAACACGAAAGATCCACTTAGGTTCAATATAGCCGGGCAGAGGAAGAAAAGTGATTAATGCCAATATTATTGCACCGCAACCTGCAAAGGATTTCTTAGCAAGCTGCTTCCGCTTTAGCATTGATGTGACGTCTTGGCAGAGCGAATTTAATGCCGTGAAATCTTCACCCCTCTGCCGTTGCAGTTCCTCCTCAGCGGTTTTCCTCGCAGCCGCCTCTGCCTTGATTTTCTCTTGGTCCCTTGCGCTTCGTGCTCGCGCTTTCTTCTGCTCCCCTTTGAGAGTGCTTTCGTGGATCCGCCTTTCTTCTTCGAGATAAGGATGAAGCATCTCGTTGAACAACTCGGAGATGTTATCCGCATTAGGCACGCTCGCTACACCCAATGTCTTATCCATCAGCATCTGCGCGCTCCGATCGCGGGAAACGAGCAAGTCAAGCTGCCGAACCTTTTCTTCGTCTCCGAGTTGCTGCGTGATCTGCCGAACCGAGTTAACAACACCCGGTCGTATTGCGAGAACCTGTTCACAACTGGCGAGTAGTAAGCGCTTCGGTATTTCGAGATTGCCTGCGCCGAGCCCCGTTCTCAGCCATATCGAGGTGGAGAATACACGCCGATGCACGACTGGCGGGATCGATGAAGGCCCCAAGGCTCCTAGATCAACACACTTTCTTCGGGTTAGCTGAGCAAGAAGTCCATTCTTGCTCAGAAGAACAAATCCCGCTTTGAACAAATCGCGAGTACTGCGCCCCTTCCGCTGACGCATGATAAATGTACTGGCGGTAGCGTCATGTTCGCGTGCACGAGGATTCTGTTGAAAACTTATCGCCGAGTACAACTCCTGATAATGACTATCCGGAAAATAAGCGATCTCATCAGGGTTCTGCTCAAGAGTTCGATGGGAGGTCGGAACACCGATTTGTGACAGAAAGGTCTCTGGATCTCCGGCGACTTCTGCCACGAAAGAGCGCAATACATCACCTCGAGCAATCGCTTGAGCGGTCGGTCCGGTCGGTCGTGTATTTTCAAGCACTGCCGATAAAGTTGTCTTAATTTCTTGTAGACTCAGACCATAAATCCTGACCTGACATCCAATGCGCTTCAGTTCGTCAATAATCGGCGCGATGTTCTCTCGGGCCGACTTTCCGCTTACACCAAGCAATTCCATTGCAATGGGCGCATCTAGATAAACTACGAGATCGGACCTTTCGATTTGGCTAACGGGTTTTACAAAATCCTGCACAACTTCGGTGAGCAGTCCGATTGAAGCAATACGGGATAGTACTTCGCCGACTTTTGGATTGTTCTTGAGAGCATGCTGGACGTAGCGAGCACATAGGAATTTATCTTCGTCCCTGAGCGTAGTAATATCGGGAACATCAACAACTTGTCGGAGAGTTCCTCTGGAGTCCTTTTGCGTTCGAGTGCTAAAATTCAGATTGTGCTCGCTAAATGCTTCAATATAAAGAAGCCACTCTATCAGAATATCCTGAAATTCCTCGACTGAACGAGGCAAAGCGGTCAATGGCGAGAGATTTTCTGAGAATTTCTTGAAGTCACTAGCAATTTCTTCGAACTGGATTAGTACTCCGTCGCTCAAACTGTCTGTTTGATCTGGCGAAACGTCGTTTTTCTGGGCAATAAAATAAGCAATGTTGGCCGCGGAAGAGTCTGGGGCGACGAGCCAGCCACGCTGCTCCAATCGAGGCACAAAAACTTCAACAATATCCTCGTTGAAATTCCATTTGTAGGCATTTCTCACATCCTGGGCGATCGCAGCAGTGTCGAGGGGTTGCCCTGCTCGCGCAGCAAGGATCGGTTCAAGAAATGGAATCAACCGTTCGATAACATCGGTCGAGCCGTCCCCAAAATTGTCGAGAACAGCGTAAACGCGAGCCGCAGTCTTCGTCAGGCGTTTGATAGAGTTGTTTTCCGCTGTATCCGCCATCTCGACCTCATTCCTCCGATGCTGGGCGATGCTACCATCCAGCTAAGTCAAACCGAAGCCCTCTATTTTCTATGTGAAGTTTCCTTTATTACTCCTCTACAGACGGATTGAGAATCGACAGTGGAGTAGCCAAAAATGGCAACTCCACTGGGGCAGAAAAGCCCTTTTTGCCCGTATCTCAGTTTTTGTTCAAGATGCGCTATTATATTGTTCTTTGGCTTGTTCGACCAGCAATTCTGGAACCTCACCCCACCCGCTCCTCCAGCCGCGCAATCACCGCCTTCCCCAGCGTCTGCGGCTTCACCGCCAGCGCAGGCTCCTCCCCCTTCAGCCGCCCTTCCATATCGCCGATCGTGAACGCCGCGGCGCTGTTCAGGTCGTCCAGTTCCTCCCAGGTCACGGGCGTTGCCACGGGGGCGTTGGGGCGGGCGCGGAGTGAATAGGGGAGGATGGCGGTGGCGCCGCGTTCGTTGCGGAGCCAGTCGATGAAGATGCGGTTCTTGCGCTTTTCCTTCGACATGGTGGCGATGTAGCGCGCGGGGTCTTCTTCGGCCATCATATGGGCGAAGGTCTTGGCGAAGGCCTTGACCGTGTCCCAGCTCGCCGTCCGTTTCAGCGGCACGATGACGTGGATGCCCTTGCCGCCGGTGACCATGGCGGTCGATTTGAGGCCGATGTCGGAAAGCGCCGCGCGCATTTCGAAGGCGGCCTTCTTCGTCTCAGTAAAGCCGAGGCCCTCATCCGGGTCGAGGTCGAAGATCAGCCGGTCGGGCGCTTCGATCCTGTCGGCGCGCGCGCCCCAGCCGTGAAACTCGATCGTGCCCATCTGGGCGGCGGCAATGAGGCCCGCCACATCCCTGGCATAAAGATATTCGCCGGTGTCGCCGTCCTTCTCCTCGATATCGATGCGGACGAGTTCGTCGGGAAAGCCCTTGCCGGCGTGTTTCTGGAAAAAGCTCTCGCCATCAATGCCCGAGGGGCAGCGAAACAGCGAGACCGGGCGGTGGCCGGCGATCTCCAGCATGCGGCTGCCGACAGTCGCGTAATGGCGCGCGACATCGGCCTTGGTGACGCCGGCCTTGCCGTAAAGCTGCCGGTCCGGATGGGTGATTTCGATGCCGGCGACTTTGTCGCCCTTCGCTTTCTCCGCCTGCACCGCGCCTGCCTCCTTGTCCTCTCTCAAGCCCAGAAACGCGCCGTGGCGGACATGGCCATCGGCGGTGAATTCGGCGAAATCGATCTCCGCCGCAAGCTTCGGCGTTACCCAGCGCGCATTGCGCGCGATCTCGCGTGGCACCTCGGCAAAGGGCGCGGTTTTGCGGGCAAGGCGCTTCAGCCGGTCGCCGAGATCATCCAGCGTCTTTTCGTCAAACCCGGTGCCGACGCGGCCGCGATAGCAGAACACGCCGTCATCATCATACTGGCCGATGAGGAGCGAGGCAAAGGGCCGGCCCTTCTTCGTGGACGGCGAATAGCCGCCGATCACGAATTCCTGCCGGCGCGAGCATTTTATCTTGCGCCACGCGCTGGTGCGGGTGTGGCGATAGGGCGCATCCGCCCGCTTCGACACGATCCCCTCGCCGCCGGCCTTGCAGATTTTTGCCAGGATATCGCTGCCATCGCCCTCGACCCAGGTGGAAAGGCGGATCGGGCCCTTTTCGGTGTCGAGCGGCGACAGCGCCTCCTCCAGCGCCTGTTTGCGCTCGCTCAGCGGCAGGTCGGTCAGCGATTTGCCGTCGCGCTCCAGAATATCGAAGACGTAGAAGATCAGCGGCGCGCCATCCTGAAGGGCGGCCTGCAGGGCGGAGAAGGCGGAGCCATCCTTCGGCACCGAGGCCGCCATGATCTCGCCGTCGATCAGCAGGCTTTCGCCCTCAAGCGGCGCGAAGGCCTCGGCCAGTTCTCCATATTTCTCCGTCCAGTCCTTGCCGGAGCGGGTGTAGAACCGCGCCTGGCCATTGCTTATGGCGGCGATGCAGCGGTAGCCGTCGAACTTGGTTTCGTGGATCCAGTCCTCGCCGTCGGGCGCTTCATCATAGAGCGTGGCGAGCTGGGGCTTGCGGAAGGCGGGGAATTCCGCCTTTCCGCGCGGCTTTTTCTTCGCAGGCTGCTGCTTGTCGGCGGGCTTTTTGGTGCGGCGTTTCCACACATCGTGGCCGGCCTCGATCTCGCTGAAGGAGCGTCCGGTGGTCACGCTTTCCTCGAAGTCCTCCGTCAGCCGGTCGGGGTCCTCGCCCGCCTTGTCGTCGCGCTCCTTGATCAGCAGCCAGTTCTCGCGCTTCTCGCCGCGCCGGCCGCGCATCCTCACCAGCGCCCAGCCGCCCTGCATGCGCTCGCCCTTCAGGCGGAAATGCAGCTTGCCTTCTTTCAGCCCCTCCTCCGGGTCGTGCAGCGGCTCCCAGCTTCCGGCGTCCCAGACCATCACCGTGCCGCCGCCATATTGACCCTTGGGAATGGTGCCCTCGAAATCGGCATAGTCGAGCGGATGGTCCTCGGTGCGCACCGCCAGCCGCTTTTCGCCGGGGTCATCGCTCGGGCCGCGGGTGACGGCCCAGCTTAGAAGCACGCCGTCCCACTCCAGCCGGAAATCGAAATGCAGCCTTCGGGCATCATGCTTCTGCACCACGAATTTGAGCGCTCCTGCGCGGCTCTTGCGGGCGCGGCCGCGCTTGGGCTCCTTGGTCTTCTCAAAGTCGCGGCGGGTTTCGTATTCGGCAAGCTTGTCGGGAGCGGCCATGTCACGATGCCTTCTTGCGGCCTGTGGATTTCGACGTGGTTTTGGTACCGGAGGATTTCTTCGTCGACCCGCCGCGCTTGGCGGACGAGGACGACTTGCCGGATTTTGCGCCGTCCAGGCTCTTCTTCAGCGCGCTCATCAGGTCAACCACATTGTCGCTGGTGCCGGAGGCGCGGTCCTTCTCGTCGGCGCTGGCGCGCGGGGTCTTGCGGTTCTTCTGCTTGGCCTTCAACAGCTCCGTCAGCGCCTCGCGATAGTGGTCGTGATAGTTCTCCGCCTTGAACGGCGCGCTCTTGCGCTCGATCAGCGATGTGGCGACCTCAAGCAATTCATCGTCGCTCGCCTCGTCCTCGATCGAGGAGAACAGCGGGTCGGCATTGCGGATCTCGTCGGCGTAATGCAGCGTCTCCAGCAGCAACCCGTCGCCGCAGGGGCGCACGGCGGCGAGATATTCCTTGCCGCGCATGGTGAGCTGGCCAAGCGCGGTCTTCTCCGAGCGCCTCAGCGCATCGCGGATCACCCGGTAGGCATCCTCGGCCAGATCATCGGCGGGCACCACGTAATAGGGCTTGTCGTAATAGATCGGCGGGATTTCGCAGGAGCCGACGAACTGCACAAGCTCGAAGGTCTTCTTGGTCTCGAGCTTGATCGCGTCCACTTCCTCGGGGTCGATCAGGATATACTCGTCGTTCTGCTCATAGCCCTTGACGATATCGTCGGCATCGACCGGACCAACGCCCTCGACCACCTTTTCATAGCGCACCCTTTTGCCCGTCGGCCGGTGTATCTGGCGAAAGGATATGTTGGACGCCCGGCTGGTGGCCGAATGAAGCTCCACCGCGATCGACACCAGCGACAACCGCATCTGCCCTTTCCAAATCGCTCTCGAGGCCATGGTCCATGCTCCGGATACAAATACTCTTTACGCGATTGCAACGGGGAGGCAGGGCCTTTGGTTCCGCGAAGCGTTACGGGCCAAATGTCGCTTAGGCCGTTCGGCGGGCGCATTTCCGCCATATTTTGCCCGCCAGAACCTTGCCCCCGGCCCGGCTCCCCGCTATTGAAACCGCATTGAACCCCGGACCCGGTGAAAATCCGGGTGGCTCTTCCGGCCGCCGATCCGCCGGACAACCATTGAAACCTGTTTCCTCCCAAGGCCGGGCGCTGCCCGCAGCAAACAGATTTTCAGGGACCATATATGTCATTTTCGCTTTCCACGTACCGCCGCGAGTGGTTCGGCACGCCGCGTGCCGATATTCTCTCCGGCCTCGTCGTGGCGATGGCGCTCATTCCGGAGGCCATCGCCTTTTCCATCATCGCCGGCGTCGACCCCAAGGTCGGCCTGTTCGCCTCGTTCTCGATCGCGGTGATCATCGCCTTCGTCGGCGGCCGTCCGGGCATGATCTCGGCGGCAACGGCGGCCACCGCCGTGTTGATGACGCCGCTGGTCGCCGGCCACGGGCTGGAATATCTGCTGGCCGCCACCGTGCTTGCCGGCGTCATTCAGGTGATCTTCGGCATATTGAAGCTCGGCGCGCTGATGCGCTTCGTCTCGCGCTCGGTGATGACCGGCTTCGTCAATGCGCTGGCGATCCTGATCTTCATGGCGCAATTGCCGGAGCTGATCGACGTGACGCCGATGACCTATGTTCTGGTGGCAGGCGCGCTGGCGATCATCTATCTCCTGCCGCGCTTTACCAAGGCCGTCCCCTCGCCGCTGGTGGCGATCGTGCTGATCACGATTGTCGCCGTGGCTTTCGGTCTCGATGTCCGCAATGTCGGCGATATGGGCGAACTGCCGGAAAGCTTCCCGTTCTTCCACCTGCCGATGGTGCCGTTCACGCTTGAAACGCTGCTGATCATCCTGCCCTATTCCCTCGCCGTCGCCGTGGTCGGGCTGCTGGAAAGCCTGATGACCGCGCAGCTGATCGACGACCTGACCGACACCCGTTCCAACCGCAACCAGGAATGCGCCGGCCAGGGCATCGCCAATTTCTGCACCGGCTTCATCGGCGGCATGGCCGGCTGCGCGATGATCGGCCAGTCGATGATCAACATCAAATCCGGTGGCCGTGGCCGGCTTTCGACCTTCATCGCCGGCGTGGTGCTGCTGCTGCTGGTGGTGGTGCTCGATCAGTGGGTGCGCCAGATTCCGATGCCGGCACTGGTGGCCGTGATGATCATGGTTTCGATCGGCACCTTCTCGTGGTCCTCGATCAGGAACCTGAAGGATCATCCGCGCTCCTCCTCCATCGTCATGGTCGCGGTGGTCGCGGTGGTGGTCGCCACCCATAATCTCGCCATCGGCGTTCTGGTCGGCGTGCTGCTTTCCGGCATCTTCTTTGCCTGGAAGATCGCCCAGTTCTTCGGTGTACGCTCCGCGCTGTCGGAAGACGGCAATACGAGGACCTACCACGTCGAGGGACAGTTGTTCTTCGCCTCGGTCGAGGACTTCAATGCCGCCTTCGATTTCCGCGAGGTGCTTGAAAAAGTGGTCATTGATCTCACCCGAGCCCATATCTGGGATATTTCCAGTGTTGCGGCGCTGGACATGGTCGTGATGAAATTCCGCCGCGAGGGCGCGGATGTGGAGGTTATCGGCCTCAACGAGGCGAGCGCCACCATCGTCGACCGTCTCGCCATCCACGACAAGCCGGACGCGCTCGAAGAATACATGAAGCAACAGGGCCACTAGAGGAGGATATGGAAATGGAAAAGCTGACAGCTTTCATCGATGCCTCGAATTATGCCGAAAGCGTGTGCGACCATGCCGCATGGATTGCCGGGCAACTGGGCATCTCCGTCGAGCTGGTGCATGTGCTGGAGCGCAGTGGCCAGGCGCATACCAACCTCTCCGGCTCGATCGGCCTCGGCGCGCGTTCGGCGCTGCTGGAGGAGCTTGCGGAGGCCGATGCGCAGAACGCCAAGCTTGCGCAACAGCGCGGCCGGCTGCTGCTGGAGGCCGCCGTGGAACGGCTTTCGGTGGAAGGCGTCACCGCCGTCACCACCAAGATGCGCAATGGCGATTTCGTCGAGGCAATCGAGGACGTCGGCGCGGATTCGCGGCTGATCGTGATCGGCAAGCGCGGCGAAGGTGCGGATTTCGCCTCCGGCCATCTCGGCTCCAACCTGGAGCGGGCGGTGCGCACCGCCAAGCGCCCGGTCTTCGTTGCCGCCCGCGCGTTCAAACCGATCCACAAGGTGCTGATCGCCTATGATGGCGGCGCGAGCGCCGAAAAGGCGGTGGAGCGGGTAACCTCGAGCCCGATCCTGGAAAAGACCGACGTGACGCTGCTTGCGGTCTGCAAGGAGAGCGACGCGCTGGCGCAAAAGGCGGCGGACGCCGTCAAGCGGCTCGCGGCCGCCAATGTCGCCGCCCGGCTCGTCATCCGCCCCGGCCACGCCGAAACGGTGATCGAGGAGGTTACCGCGGAGGAAAAGACCGATCTTCTGGTCATGGGCGCCTACGGCCATTCACGCATCCGCACGTTGGTGATCGGCTCGACCACGACGGCGGTGCTGCGCGCCTGCAAGATCCCGGTTCTGCTGGTGCGGTAAGATCAGCGCGCGCATGGCCACGGTCATGCGCGCGTTCAAAGGCGTCAGACTTTTTTTGGTGTCTCCAGCGACCAGTCGCGCCGGCACCCAGCCCTCAGGATATTGTTTATATTGCATAATTCCTTGAGAATTGCGCCAGCGGCCCCCTGCTCTCCGTTAACGTGTGCAGACGCGCAATCCGGTATCTGCTAGCCCGGTCTTCATCGGCTATTGCGCGCCAGAACGCCTGTGAAACCGAGACCGGCGACACACAGGGCCGACACCGAAACACCGGAGAAGACCATGTTCAGAACGAAAATTTCGAAGTGCATCCGATTTACGGCGGGCGCGCTGGCATCCACAATGCTGCTTGCCTCGACGGCGGACGCCTGCACCGGCATCACGCTGATGGCCAAGGACGGCTCGGTCGTGCGTGCGCGCACGATGGAATTCGGCGTCGACCTTCAGTCCAACGTGATCGTCTCGCCGCGCAATTTCGAACGCGTCGGCGAAACCCCGGATGGCAAGCCGGGTCTGACCTGGACCTCGAAATACGCAAGTGTGGGCACCAACGGCGTCGACATGCCGGTGATCATCGACGGCCTCAACGAAAAGGGCCTTTCGATCGGCATCTTCTATTTCAGCCAGTCGGCCGGTTATCAGCCCTATACCGCCGATGCGCAGAACAGCACGCTGGCCCCCTGGCAGCTCGGCTCCTACATCCTCGACAATTTCGCGACGGTCGAGGAGGCCAAGGCAGCGCTTTCCGATATCACGGTGGCACCGGTCACCTTCGCGCATTTCGGCATCGTTTTGCCGCTGCACTATGTCATCACCGACGCCGCCGGCAACACCATCGTCGTTGAATATGTCGACGGAGAGCTGAACATCCATGACAACGAAGTTGGCGTGATCACCAACAACCCGCCCTTCGACTGGCACATGACCAATCTGAAGAACTACGTCAATCTGAGCTATGACAACGTTCCGCCCAAGCAGTTCGGCAACGTCAAGATCACCGGCTTCGGAGAAGGCACGGGCATGCTGGGCGTGCCGGGCGACTTCACCTCACCCTCGCGTTTCGTGCGCGCGGCGCTGTTCCAGACCGGCGTGGACCAGGGCGCGACCAGTGAAGACGACGTCTTCCAGGCGTTCCATATCCTGAACAATTTCGATATTCCGAAGGGCGCGATCCGCGAAACCGACGCCGATGGCCAGGTGCATCAGGATTACACGCAGTGGACGACGGCCAACGACCTGGAGAAGCAGCGCTTCTATTTCCGCACCTACGACAACAGCAGCATCCGCTTTGTCGACCTGAAGGCGCAGGACCTCGATGCCGCCGATATCAAGACGATCGAGATGGAAGGCTATGAGACCGCGACGGAACTCGGCACGGACAAGTAGGCCTCAAGACAGCTGACAAACAAAAACCCTCCGAAGCGATGCCTCGGAGGGTTTATTGTATCAGCCGATGGCTTTCGCCAATCAGGCGGCGCTGAGGTTTTCAGCGGCGCTCTTGCCGGTGCGGCGGTCGGCGACAACTTCGAAGTTGACCTTCTGGCCTTCCGAAAGCGTGGTCATGCCGGAGCGCTCAACGGCGGAGATGTGAACGAATACGTCCTTGCTGCCATCTTCCGGCTCGATGAAGCCATAGCCCTTGGTGGAATTGAAGAATTTTACGGTTCCGACGCTCATAACGATTTCCTTTCAAATCGTGCGTTCAAAGATCACATGATCTACATCATGCATTTGCTCGACTTTGATAGAAGATCGTTCTGGGCGCTTTCGCGCAGACGTAACTTAACAAACAAATTCGATAGCCGCTTTGTTACGCGACATTGCCGCGCTGGGCAAGACGCTAATTTTTTAAATTTCGGTACGGTTGACGCGATGAGCGCGGTGGAAATGCCGGCGCCTGCCGGTCCGCGCGCGCGAAGAAGGCGCATTCGTTCGGCCCAAAAAGAACGCCCCCTGCCCGGGAGGATGGGCAGAGGACGCAGGGGAAAAATGTGCCGCCGGCTTTGGGCGGCTGAACCGCTATCGCTTACTTGACCGCTTTGCGGGCAATGTTACGAATGTCTTCGCGGTTGATACCGAGATCGGCCAGCTCGCGGCTGTTCATGCGATTGAGTTCGCTGACGGTCTGACGGTATTTCATCCAGCTGTTGAAGCTACGTGCCATGCTCATGTCTATCTCCCTTCGTTTGAAGGTTTCTGGCGTCGCATTCCTTGCGGCGCATCCCTGTCTTTCGACAATCCCGATATAGGCGTTTCAACGGCTGCCTGGCAGATAGGCAAAAGCAACAGTCCTATGCACTGAACGCAAGGCTTGAGATTTCCGGTACGGAAGAGGATACGGATCGGTCATGACGCTGCCATCAAGACAAAAAAATAACGCTCACCGGGGGAGGAGGATCCGGTGAGCGTCATTTTGGTTGGCCGGTGATTTGGGAGGAGGAGGATCACCGACCTATCGAGGGGCATTTGGGAGGAGGAGGATGCCCCACGAATTCCGAATTTTGTCGTGTCAGAAGGAAGCCTTGCGGGCAACCCGACGGATGTCCTGACGGCTGATGCCGAGATCGGAAAGCTCGCGGGTCGACATGCGGTCAAGCTCGGCAACAGTCTGGCGGTACTTCATCCAGTTGTTGAAAGTGCGCGTAACACCCATGTTCATTCTCCTTCGTTCGGCTGCGTCTGGCTGACGCTCATCAATTCGTCTTGACCCGGGATATAATCGATTGATCCGAACGCGAACAGAGACGTTTGAGCATTGCGCCTATGCAAAAAACGCAGGGCTCCGAAATGGGAGCAGAAAACTGCCGCGCGGCTAGGCGGAATCCAGCTACGACGGATCGAAATTGTTTGAATGATAAGTAAGTAATGACTGGTGCTGCCGGAGAGATTTGAACTCTCGGCCTCTCCCTTACCAAGGGAGTGCTCTACCCCTGAGCTACGGCAGCCCGTATTTCCGACTTGCGGAAGGTTTCCGGCACCGGTCAGGTGCAGGCAAGCGGCCTATTGCCATAGCTCGACTTCGAGTGCAAGACGCTTCAGGAGAATTCTTTCACATGCCAACCGTTTTGCTGAAACGATGACCGCCATGGACGACAAGCCGAACAAGAAAGCATCCGAGCGCGCCGCTGAGGAACGCAAGGCCCGCGCGGCGCAGAAGCTCAGGGAAAACCTGATGCGGCGCAAGCAGCAGTCGCGCGCGCGCCGCAAGGGCGCGGCCGACGAGACCGACGGCCTGCCGGCCTCCAGTAGCCGGAAGAACACAGAGGATTAACCCTGGCGGGTTGACCCGGCGCTTTCCGCCGTGTCCGCCACGCCCCTGCCATTTTTGGCCGGTCCCTTGGGCCTATCCCGCGCATTCCATTCAGTCTCGCGCAAATCCGCCGGTTTCGGCAACGACTTGTCAACCAATGCGATTGATCATACGGGCCGTTTCGTCTAATGCGACGCCCCATAGCTTCAAGGAGAGGCCGGGCCTGCCCCGGATTGACATCATATGGATAGAATCAGAGTAGTCGGCGGTAACCCGCTCAAGGGCGTCATCCCCATCTCCGGCGCGAAGAACGCCGCCCTGCCTCTGATGATCGCCTCGCTGCTCACCAGCGACACGCTGACGCTGGAGAACGTGCCGCATCTGGCCGATGTCGAATCGCTGATGCGCATTCTCGGCAGCCACGGCGTCGATATCTCGGTCAAGGGCCGGCGCGAACGCCAGGGTGACGGCTATGCCCGCACCATTCATTTCTCCTGCCCGACGATTACCGACACCACCGCGTCCTATGAACTGGTGCGCAAGATGCGCGCCTCGTTCTGGGTCATCGGCCCGCTTCTGGCGCGCGAGGGCATTGCCCGGGTCTCGCTGCCCGGCGGCTGCGCGATCGGCACCCGCCCTGTCGACCTGTTCATCGAGGGCCTGAAGGCGATGGGCGCGGAGATCGAGATCGACAGCGGCTATGTGGAAGCCAAGGCGCCCAAGGGCGGGCTTGCCGGCGGGCGCTATGTGTTCCCCAAGGTCTCGGTCGGCGCCACCCACACGCTGATGATGGCGGCAACGCTCGCCAACGGCACGACCGTTCTGGAAAACGCCGCGCGCGAGCCGGAAATCATCGACCTCGCCAACTGCCTGAAGGCCATGGGTGCGAAGATCGAGGGCGCGGGCACGACCACGATCACCATCGAGGGCGTCACCTCGCTTTCGGGCGCGCGGCACAGCGTGCTGCCGGACCGGATCGAGACCGGCACCTATGCCATGGCGGTCGCCATGACCGGCGGCGAAGTCACGCTTGAAAACACTGACGCCAAGCTGCTTTCGGCCGCTCTTGCCGCGCTGAGCGCCGCCGGCGCGGAGATCACCACCACCGAAACCGGCATCCATATCGTCGGCCATGGCGATGATATCCGCCCGGTGGACGTCACCACCGAGCCCTATCCCGGCTTTCCGACCGACCTGCAGGCGCAGTTCATGGGGCTGATGACCCGCGCCAAGGGCACGGCGCGGATCGTCGAGACCATTTTCGAAAACCGGTTCATGCATGTGCAGGAACTGGCGCGCCTCGGCGCCGATATCGCGCTTTCCGGCCAGACGGCGACCATTCGCGGCGTCAAGGAGCTCCACGGCGCACCGGTGATGGCGACCGATCTGCGCGCATCCGTCTCGCTGGTCATTGCCGGCCTTGCCGCCAGGGGCGAAACCAATGTCTCGCGCGTCTATCATCTCGACCGCGGTTTCGAGCGTCTGGAAGAAAAACTCACCAATTGCGGCGCCGAAATCGAACGGATTTCCGACTGACGCCGATAAACTGGCCGGGGACGGGGTCGAGCGGTTGCGAAATCCCTCCCTTGGCTCTATCTCGGTGTAAACAGCAACCGCCGGGAATTTATGCAATGACGACCGACCCCCTGAAGCTTATGGCGCTCGACGAGGAAGACCTCGCCGTGATTTCGGCCCATATGCAGGACGCCGTCTTTCTCTCGCCGGATGTGTCGTTCTCCAAGGTGGCCGGGCAGCTTCAGCTTCTCACCAACCGGTTCGTCTGGGAAAAGAAGCGCGGCTTCTTCAAGAAGCCCGAGCGGCGGCGCGCGGCGCTGGTGTTCAAGCGGGTGAAGGCGGTGCGCAGCATCGGGCTGGAACGGGATGCCCGTGACGCGGTCAACAATCTTCTGTCGATCCAGTTCGAGAAGGCGGGCGAAGGCCCGGAGGGCTCGATCGTGCTGACGCTTTCGGGCGGCGGCGAGATCGTTGCGGATGTCGAATGCATCGAGGCGCTGATGAGCGATCTTTCCGGCAGCTGGGAAGCCCGCGCAAGGCCCCACCACCCCCGCTGAACCCTTCCGCTGACCCTTTCTTCAATTGAGTGACCGAGGCAAATATGGCGATCTGGCTGAACGCGGCGGATGACGGTTTCGAGAGCGCCTTCCAGGACCTGCTTTCGATGAAGCGCGAGGTCTCGAAGGATGTCTCCGACGTCGTCGAGAGGATCCTCGCCCGCGTGCGCGCCGAAGGGGATGCCGCCCTTGCCGATTACTCGGCCCGGTTCGACAGCATCGACTTCGCCGTCACCCCGATGCGTGTCGGCGCGGATGAGCTCGAAGCCGCCTATGCCGCCGTCGATCCCAAGGTGATCGACGCGCTGACGCTTGCCGAAAAGCGCATCCGCAGCCACCACGCACGGCAACTGCCGAAGGACGATTTCTACGAGGACGATATCGGCGTCGGGCTTGGCCATCGCTGGACGGCGGTCGAGGCGGTCGGCCTTTACGTGCCGGGCGGCACGGCGAGCTATCCGAGTTCGGTTCTGATGAATGCTGTTCCGGCGAAGGTCGCGGGCGTGGAGCGCGTCGTGATGGTGGTGCCTGCGATGAAGGGCGCGGTCAACCCGGCCGTGCTTGCGGCCGCGAAGATCGCCGGCGTCACCGAGATCTACCGCATCGGCGGCGCGCAGGCGATAGCGGCCCTTGCCTACGGCACCGAAACCATCGCGCCGGTCTCCAAGATCGTCGGTCCCGGCAATGCCTATGTGGCCGCCGCCAAGCGCGCCGTGTTCGGCACGGTCGGCATCGACATGATCGCCGGACCCTCCGAAGTGCTGGTGATCGCCGACGGCGACAACAATCCCGACTGGATCGCGGCCGACCTCCTAGCGCAGGCCGAGCATGACAGCGGCGCGCAGTCGATCCTGATCACCACGGATGCCGCTCTCGGGCGCGCCGTTGAAGAGGCCGTGGAGCGGCAGTTGAAGACGCTGCCTCGGGCCGAGATCGCGGGCGCGAGCTGGCGCGATTTCGGCGCGATCATCACCGTGCCGGATCTTCAAGCCGCCATGCCGATCGCAAATCGCATCGCGCCGGAGCATCTGGAGCTTGCCGTCGATGACCCGGACGCACTGATCCCCTCCGTGCGCAATGCCGGCGCCATCTTCGTCGGCCATTTCACGCCGGAGGCGATCGGCGATTATGTCGGCGGTTCCAACCATGTTCTGCCGACCGCCCGCTCCGCCCGGTTTTCCTCCGGCCTGTCGGTGCTCGACTTCATGAAGCGCACCTCAATCCTGAAACTTGGCCCCGAACAACTGAATGCGCTTGCGCCGGCAGCCATCGAGCTTGCAGAATGCGAGGGGTTGTCCGCCCACGGGCGATCGGTATCCATCCGCCTCAACCGCAAGGACTAGCAATGAGCGAGGGCGAATTCAGGCTGAGCGATGTCGAACTCGACGAGAGCATCGGCCGGGCCTCGCCCGATGTCGAGCACGAACGCGCGGTCGCGATTTTCGATCTCCTGGAGGAAAACCACTTCAAGCCGGTCGGCCATGCCGGCGGGCCCTACAAGCTGACGCTGTCGATCATCGAAAAGCGGCTGGTGTTCGACATCACGCTCGAAAACGGCGAGAAAGTCGCGACCCATATTCTGTCGCTGACGCCGTTCCGGCGGATCGTGAAAGACTATTTCATGATCTGCGACAGCTATTACGAAGCGATCAAATCCGCCTCCCCCGCCAAGATCGAGGCGATCGACATGGGCAGGCGCGGCGTCCACAACGAGGGTTCGCAAACGCTGCAGGACCGGCTGAAGGGCAAGATCGAAATGGATTTCGACACCGCCAGACGGTTGTTCACCCTGTTTTGCGTGCTCTACTGGCGCGGCTGATCGGCACGGCGCAGGCCTTGCAGGCTGGACGGAACAAAAAGCGTTCATGCCAGCAAACAAGGTTCACAAACGGCGAACTATTGTGTAGGTTCCGCCGCAAATCCCGCAGTTCTCCGCGCGTTCACCCGCTGCGCCAGGGCTGCAACTCAATGAAACTGGCACTTCCCCGCCGGCGTCAAGCCCCAGCGGGGTCGTGGCGTTTTGACCGGTCTTCCGGCAACGCAACAAGGAAAAGAAACGACATACATGGCAAAAGAAGAAGTACTTGAATTTCCGGGCGTCGTCGTCGAGCTTCTGCCGAACGCGACTTTCCGGGTCAAGCTCGAAAACGAGCACGAAATCATCGCCCACACCGCCGGCCGCATGCGCAAGAACCGCATTCGCGTTCTCGCCGGCGACAAGGTCCTGGTCGAGATGACCCCCTATGACCTGACCAAGGGCCGCATCACCTACCGCTTCAAGTAAAAGCGCCCGGCGCCGAGGATCCGGCTTGACCGCACCGAACCCCAAACTCGTGCTGGCATCGGCGTCGCCGCGCAGGGTCGAGCTTCTCGCCCAGATCGGCGTGACGCCCGATCGCGTTCATCCCGCCGATATCGACGAAAGCCCGCTTGCGAAGGAAACCCCGCGCCAGCTTGCCGGCCGGCTTGCCCGCCAGAAGGCGGAAGCCGTTTGCAGCGCCCTTTCGGGCGATCCCGAATGGCAGGGTGCGCTTGTGATCGCGGCGGATACGGTGGTGGCCGTCGGTCGGCGGGTGCTACCGAAGGCAGAGACCGAGGACCAGGCGAGCGCCTGTCTGGCGCTTCTGTCCGGACGCGGGCACAGGGTCTATACCGGGCTCTGCGTTCACCCGGTCGGCGAAAGCGGCCACAAGGAGCGGGTCGTGGAAACCCGCGTCACCTTCAAGCATCTTTCGAAACAGGAAATGGCGGGCTATCTCGCCTCGCGCGACTGGGACGGCAAGGCCGGCGGCTATGCCATTCAGGGGCCAGCGGCAGCCTTTATCAGCCAGCTCGTCGGCTCGCATTCCGCCGTGATCGGCCTGCCGCTTTATGAGACCGCGATGCTGCTTTCCGGGCGCGGCTTCAATATCGCAGGAGAATGGACATGACCACCAAGGCAAGCGTGGAACCGCTGCGCAAACCGCGCAAATGCCCCGAATGCGGACGCCCGTCGACCCGCGAGGACTACCCGTTCTGCAGCAATCGCTGCCGCGAACTCGACCTGTCGCGCTGGCTGACCGGCTCCTACGCCATCCCCGTCGCCGAGGACGAATCGAAGGCGGATGGCGACGAGGGCGAATACTGAGTTTCTCGAAAGCGCCGAAAAATGCCCGCTGCCCCTTGCATGAGGGGGCAAAACAGGGAAACCATCCCGGACGTTCAGGCACAACGCTCCGGTGAAAACAATGGACCCCGCACCCTATATCGACATCTATTGCGAACGCACGACCGGCGCCTTCTGGGCCGAGCCGATCAACGCGCTCACGAACCTGGCCTTCATCATCGCGGCGCTCGTCGTCTGGCCCGCGGCCTGGCGCAGGCCCGAGCGCAGCCTGCTGGAACTGACGGTCATCGCGCTGGTCGGCGTCATCGGCGTCGGGTCGTTCCTGTTCCACACGCTCGCCACGCCGCTTTCGGCAGCGCTCGACGTGATCCCGATCTGGCTGTTCTTTTTCCTCTATATCCTGCTGCTGTTCGTGCGGGTGGCCGGCGGCAAGACCTTCGATATCATCGGCTACATGATCGCGACGATCATGGGCTTCGCGCTTGTCGTCTATCTGGTCGGGCTCGCCTCGCGCGGCGGTGACGCACCACTCAACGGATCGCTGCAATACGCCCCTGCCCTGATCGCCATGGCAGTCGCATCGGTGATCGCGGTCTGGCGCGATCACCCGGTCTGGGGCTATTTCGCGGGCGCCACCGCGATCTTCATCATGTCGCTGACATTCCGCAGCCTCGACCAGTCCACCTGCATGGCAACGGCTGGAATCGGCACCCACTTCCTATGGCATATTCTCAATGCCACGGTGCTTGGCTTGTTGCTGATGGGCGCGGTACGGGAACTGCCGCCGAAGAATTAGAACGCAAACGACGCCGTTACCGGCACGTGGTCGGACGGCTTTTCCCAGCCGCGCGCCTCGGTCAGGATATCGAAGCGCTGGAAAGCCGGGACGAGGTCCGGCGAGGTCCAGATATGGTCCAGCCGGCGGCCGCGATTGGCGGCCTGCCAGTCCTTGGCGCGGTAGCTCCACCAGGTGTAAAGCTTCTCGTCTTCCGGCGTGACGTGGCGCATCAGGTCCACCCAGCCGCCTTTGGCGATCAGATCCTTCATGCCTTCGGTCTCCACCGGCGTGTGGCTGACGACCTTCAGCAACTGCTTGTGCGACCAGACGTCGTTTTCCATCGGCGCGATATTGAGGTCGCCGACCAGGATCGAGCCGATGCCATCGCCCTGATCGGCCTTCAGCACCTTCATCTCATCCAGAAAATCGAGCTTGTGGCGGAATTTCGGGTTGATCTCGGGATCGGGCTCGTCGCCGCCGGCCGGCACGTAGAAATTATGCAGCCTGATCTTCCGCCCGCCGGCATCGAACACCACCGAGATGTGTCGGGTGTCGCCCATGGCGCAGTAATCGGTCGAGAACCCCTCGCCCAGCGGAATGCGCGAGACGATGGCGACCCCGTGATAGCCCTTCTGGCCATGGACCTCGATATGCTCGTAGCCGAGTTCGCGCAGCGGCTTGTAGGGGAACTGGTCGTTCAGGCATTTGATTTCCTGAAGGCACAGGATATCGGGCTGATAATCCTTCAGGAACCGCTCGACGATCGGCAGGCGCAGGCGCACCGAATTGATATTCCAGGTGGTGAGACTGAGTTCCACTGGCGCGCGCCTTCCTTGCTGAACGGGGCATCAGCAATAGGCGATTCGCCCGGAGACCGGAAGGGCGTCAGTTGCTGCTGCCCGGGCTTGCCATGATCTGGTCATAGGGAATGCGGAACACCGAGCGGGCGAATTTGACGCCGGTGCGGACATTGGAGAGGATCACGGTGGTGTCCTTGCCCTGGGCATCCGTGATCGTCCACTGGCGCAGATCGAAGGTCTTGCTGTCGAACATCATCGTGATCACCTGATCGCCGAAGATCGACTTGTCGCCGAGCACGATCACCGTCAGCCCGTTCTGCTCACGCACATCGCGCACCATGCGGTGCTGGAGGTCGATCTGGTCGGCAAGCAGCAGCGACAGCGGCGTGCGCGACAGGGGATAGAAATCCCAGGTATCGAGATCGCCATTGCCGACGGCGACGTTGCGACCGTCCGCGATCACCTTCAGCGTCGAGGGCGGATCATAGTCGAAACGCAGCTTGCCCGGACGCTCCAGATAGAACTTGCCGCCCGACTGCTCGCCGCGCGGGCCGAACTGCATGAACTCGCCGGTCATCGACTTGACCGAGGAGAAGTGATCGGCAACCCGCTGTGCGGCAACGCCGGAAGAGACAGGCGCGGCCTGGGCAACCTGAACCGAACCGTCGCGCTTGGTCGGCGTCGGCACATTGGCGCCCGTCGGGAGGGTCTGCGCAACGGCCGGCAGGCCGATCAGCAGCGCGGCGCCACCGGCGAGACCGCCGAGGAACTGCCGGCGAACCAGGGACGAAGTGTTTTTAGACTTGCTCATATATCCGATCCTGAAAACTGATTGCGGCCCCGTTGCGCCGCCAAAAGGGCGTTTTCGGGGCGCGGCGGCCTGCATGTCTCTGCCGGCAAAAATGGGGCGTCAGCGCGGGCCTTCAATGATGTCCTGCTCCGTCGGCACCAGAATTTCGCGTTTGCCCGCGTGATTGGCGGGGCCGATCACGCCTTCCTGCTCCATCCGCTCGATCAGGCTTGCGGCGCGGTTATAGCCGATGCCGAGACGGCGCTGGACATAGGAGGTCGAGGCCTTGCCGTCGCGCAGCACGATCGCCACCGCCTGGTCGTAAGGATCATCCGACTTCGCCATATTGTCGGCGCTGCCGCCGTCGCCGTCATAGCCTCCGTCGCCGTCCTCATCGTCATCGGCGGTGATCGCGTCGAGATACTCCGGCGTGCCCTGGGTCTTCAGATAGGCGACGATGTCCTCGACTTCCGGATCCGAGACGAACGGGCCATGGACGCGCTGGATGCGCCCGCCGCCGGCCATGTGCAGCATGTCGCCCTGGCCGAGAAGCTGCTCAGCCCCCTGCTCGCCGAGAATGGTGCGGCTGTCGATCTTGGAGGTCACCTGGAACGAGATACGGGTCGGGAAGTTCGCCTTGATCGTACCGGTGATGACGTCGACCGACGGGCGCTGGGTGGCCATGATCACATGGATGCCGGCCGCGCGCGCCATCTGCGCCAGCCGCTGGACGGCGCCTTCGATATCCTTGCCGGCGACCATCATCAGGTCTGCCATCTCGTCGATGATCACGACGATATAGGGCATCGGCTCGAGATCGAATTCCTCGGTCTCGTAGATCGCCTCGCCGGTCTCGCGGTCGAAGCCGGTCTGGACGGTGCGCGACAGCGTTTCGCCCTTTTCCTGAGCCTGCGCGACGCGGCTGTTGAAGCCGTCGATATTGCGCACGCCGAGCTTGGCCATGTTCTTGTAGCGCTCTTCCATCTCGCGCACGGTCCATTTCAGCGCGACGACCGCCTTCTTGGGATCGGTGACGACCGGCGACAGCAAATGCGGAATGCCGTCATAGACGGAGAGCTCGAGCATTTTCGGGTCGATCATGATCAGGCGGCACTGCTCGGGCGACAGCCGATAGAGCAGCGACAGGATCATGGTGTTGACGGCGACCGACTTACCGGAACCGGTGGTGCCGGCGATCAAGAGATGCGGCATCTTCGCAAGATCGACCGTGACCGATTCGCCGCCGATCGTCTTGCCGAGCGCCATGGCGAGCTTGGCCTTGGAATTCTGGAAATCCTGGCTGGCGATGATCTCGCGCAGGAATACCGTCTCACGGTGCGGATTGGGCAGTTCGATGCCGATGGCATTGCGACCGGGAATGACGGCGACGCGGGCGGAGATCGCCGCCATCGAGCGAGCGATATCGTCGGCAAGGCCGATGACCCGCGAGGACTTGATGCCGGGCGCGGGCTCCAACTCGTAGAGGGTCACGACCGGACCGGGCCGGACGTGGATGATTTCGCCCTTCACGCCGAAATCCTCAAGCACCTTTTCGAGCGTGCGGGCATTGTCTTCCAGCACCTCCTTCGACAGCGCCTTGTCGCGGGCAAGCCCCTTGGGCTCGGCCAGCAATGCTGCGGATGGCAGTTCGAAGCCGTGCGGCGAAAACGCGCCTCGGGAGGGCCGGCGCATGGTTTCCGCGTTCACCGGCTGGGGCGGCGGCGCGGGTGCGGCCACCACCGGCGCACGCGGCGTCTGACGCGTGACGCGCGGCTCGGTAGGCCCGAAATCGGCGCTCAGCACGCCCTCGGGCAGGTCGTTGTCATCGTCGAAATCGTCGCCCATCCGGCCTTCATAATCGAAGGGCGGCGGGTCGGCGGGCCTGTAGCCCGTCTCGCGCGGACGGTCGGGATCGACAAGGCTCGGCTCGCCGCTGCGCCGCCATGATGACGGATAGGCCGGCTCGTCATCGTCCAGCCGGTCGAGACCGTCCTCATTGAAGTCATAGGGCGCGTCGAAATCCTCATCCTCGTCCCGCCGACGGCCGAAGATCTTGTTGAGGCGAGC
Source organism: Martelella sp. UBA3392 (assembly GCF_002358775.1). NCBI lineage: Bacteria > Pseudomonadati > Pseudomonadota > Alphaproteobacteria > Hyphomicrobiales > Aurantimonadaceae > Martelella > Martelella sp. UBA3392. Next base: position 8,068 of record NZ_DEPM01000115.1, on the reverse strand, counting down.
GCGCGAAATGTACCAGGTATGGGCGGCATAGCCGATCAGCGGCGCAAGCGAGAACCAGCCTTCGCGCTCCTCCGACAGATCGGAAACGGTCGGCGCGCCGGGATCGCTCGACTGGCGTTTCGCGACCGGCTTTTCCGGAACGATCCGGGGTTGGCGAATGATCAGGCCGGCGGCATAAAGCTGAAGAAACAGCGCCGGCAACGCGAAAATGCCGCCGACGATCATCGCGGCAAGGCCCGAGGGATATTGCCCGATGAACAGCGCCGGGAAACGCAGGATCAGATCGCCGGAAACGCCGCCGAGGCCGTTCGGCAGCGGCCATGTCGGCGGCGGCGGCACGCAGCCGAGCACCGCGGCGGTGAGGATCGCGGCGCCGATCCAGGCGAAGAAGCGCGAGGGTTTGCGATAAATCCGCTTTCCCGCCATCATCGCCAGCGACCACGCGAGCACCGGCAGCAGCGCGAACACGCTTGCCAAGCCGAAGGCCTGCATCACGATGTCGGCGAAATCGGCGCCGGGATAGCCGAGAATATTGGTTGGCAGTCGGCCGGTGGCATGAAGCGCGCTTGGATCATCGACATTCCACGTCGCCATCGCCGCGATCGCAAGGCAGAGAACCACGAACAGCGCAAAGCCAAAAAGGGCTGCCACATAGCGCCGGACAAACCCGATAAGCGAGAACTCGCCGCCTCTTCCGTGTTCAAACCGCTCTGCCCGTGCAGCCATGACCAGTACCCTCATACCTTCAACCGAACGCACCCGCCCGGAAACGAAGGGGTCTCCCGGCAGATTCGCAGCCGAGGCTAACAGCGATGGGTTAAAGCCTCTTTAACCATCGCCGGGTCGTGTCCCAGACGACACTTTTCCACGGGTAATCTGCTGGAACTGTGGCCTGCCCGCGGCTCGCCGATCAGCCCTCTTCGCGGGCAACCGCGCGCCAGCCGATATCGCGGCGGCAGAAGCCTTCCGGCCAGTCGATGCTCTCGATCAGTTCATAGGCGCGGGTCTGCGCCTCGGTGACGTTGGGGCCAAGCGCGGTGACGTTCAGCACCCGTCCGCCATTGGCGACAAGCTTGCCGTCCTTGAACGCGGTTCCTGCATGGAAGGTTCGGGCGGTGGCGTCATCGGCGGGCAGCGCCTTGATCTCGCTGCCCTTCTTGTAGGCGCCGGGATAGCCCTTGGTCGCCATCACCACGGTCAGTGCGGTCTGCTCGCTCCAATCGGCGCCAACCGAATCGAGCCTGCCCTCGGCGCAGGCAAGGAGGATCGGCAGCAGATCGCTCTTCAGCCGCATCATCATCACCTGGCATTCCGGATCGCCGAAGCGGGCGTTGTATTCGATCAGCTCGGGGCCCTTTTCGGTGATCATCAGCCCGGCATAGAGCACGCCCTGAAACGGATGGCCCATTTCCGCCATGCCCCGAATCGTCGGCTCGATGATCTCTTTCATCGTGCGCTCGGTCATCGCCGCATCCATCACGGGCGCCGGCGAATAGGCGCCCATGCCGCCGGTGTTCGGTCCGGTATCGCCATCGCCGACGGCCTTGTGATCCTGCGCGGTGGCGAGCGGCAGGGCGTGTTTTCCGTCGGAAAGGCAGAAGAAGCTCGCCTCCTCGCCCACCAGAAATTCCTCGACCACCACTTCCGCGCCGGCGGAGCCGAATGTGCCGGAGAAGCAATCATCAATCGCGGCGAGCGCCTCGTCATTGGTCCGGGCGACGGTGACGCCCTTGCCGGCGGCGAGGCCATCGGCCTTGATCACGATCGGCGCGCCGATTTCATGCACATAGGCCTTTGCGGCCTCTGCATTGTCGAAGCGCTGATAGGCCCCGGTCGGAATGTTGTAACGCGCGCACAGATCCTTGGTGAAGCCCTTGGACCCCTCAAGCTGCGCCGCCGCCTTGGTGGGGCCAAACACCTTCAGCCCTGCGGCCTGCAGGTCATCCGCAAGCCCGGCGACCAGCGGAGCTTCGGGGCCGACCACCACGAGGTCGATCGCCTTTTCTCGGCAAAACGCCGTGACCGCCGCATGGTCGGTGACATCGAGCGCCACGCAGACTGCATGGGCGGCAATGCCCGGATTGCCCGGAGCCGCATAGAAATCACCAATTTCGGGGGATTGCGCGAGTTTCCAGGCCAGCGCGTGTTCGCGCCCGCCAGAGCCGATCAGAAGGACATGCATGGGGTTTGCTCCAGTTGTCACCTGCTGGCGGTTGGGTAAGCAGGCCGGCGACAAAGGTCAAGGCCGGGACGCGTTAACATCCGGGGCAATATTGTGGAAGGCCGCGCGCGCCCTCGCCAAAGCCATTGTTTCGGCGCTATGAACGCCTAAATTCGCCTCTCCCGTAAAAGATGGAAACGATACATATGGCCGCAGAAAAAATCGCCCGCATCGTCGCAGAGGAAATCAAGGCCCGCCCCGAACAGGTGGATGCCGCGCTGAAGCTTCTGGATGAGGGTGCGACCGTGCCATTCGTCGCGCGCTACCGCAAGGAGGCCACCGGCGGGCTCGATGACGGCCAGCTGCGCACGCTCGCCGAACGCGTGGGTTATCTGCGCGAACTGGAGGCCCGGCGCGCCACGATCGTCGAATCGATCACCAGCCAGGGCAAGATGACGGATGAGCTTTCCGGCAAGATCGCCACTGTGACCACCAAATCCGAACTCGAAGACCTCTACCTCCCCTACAAGCCGAAGCGCCGCACCCGCGCGATGATCGCCCGCGAGAACGGGCTTCAGCCGCTGGCCGACGCGATTTTCCAGGACCGGACCTCGGACCCGGAGAAGCTTGCCGAGGCCTATGTCAACGACAAGGTCGCAGACACCCGCGCTGCCCTCGACGGCGTGCGCGATATCCTGTCGGAGGAATTCGCCGAAAACGCCGAACTCGTCGGCAGGCTCAGGCACTATATGCGCGACAATGCGATGCTCTACGCCACGGTGGTCGCGGGCAAGGAAGAGGCCGGGCAGAAATTCTCGGACTATTTCGACCACGCCGAGAAATTCGCGACCGCGCCCGGCCATCGCGTGCTCGCCATGCTGCGCGGCTTCAACGAGGAAGTGCTGTCGGTCGCGATCGAGGCCGACCGCGACAGCCCCTCCCCGGTCAAGCCGGCCCAGCAGATGATCGCGCGCTTCTTCGATATCGACGGTGAGGGCAAGGCCAATGCCTTCCTGATGCAGGTCGCCGGCTGGTGCTGGCGGGTGAAGCTCTCTACCTCACTCTCGCTCGACCTGATGCGGGAAATGCGCGAACGCGCCGAGGACGAGGCGATCAATGTGTTTGCCCGCAATCTGAAGGACCTGCTGCTGGCCGCCCCGGCAGGCTCGCGCGTCACGCTCGGCCTCGATCCGGGCATCCGCACCGGCGTCAAGGTCGCCGCCGTCGATGGCACCGGCAAGCTGCTCGATACCGCCACCATCTATCCGTTCCAGCCGCGCAACGATATTCAGGGTTCGATGGCCGCGCTGAAGGCGCTGATCGCGCGCCATAACGTTTCGTTGATCGCGATCGGCAACGGCACGGCCAGCCGCGAGACCGAAAAACTGGTCGCCGACGTGCTGAAGGCGGTGCCCGAGCCGAAGCCGATGAAGGTCATCGTCTCAGAGGCCGGCGCCTCGGTTTACTCAGCCTCGGAGACGGCGGCGAAGGAATTTCCCGAGCTCGACGTTTCGCTGCGTGGCGCGGTTTCGATTGCCCGCCGCCTGCAGGATCCGCTGGCGGAACTTGTGAAGATCGAGCCGAAATCGATCGGCGTCGGCCAGTATCAGCACGATGTCGACCAGACGAAACTGTCGCGTTCGCTCGATGCCGTGGTCGAGGATGCGGTGAATGGCGTCGGCGTCGACCTCAACACCGCGTCCGCGCCGCTGCTTGCCCGCGTTTCCGGCCTCGGCCCCTCGATTGCCGAACAGATCGTGCTCCACCGCGATGCCAATGGCGCGTTCAGGAGCCGCAAGGAATTGCTGAAGGTCGCCCGTCTGGGGCCGCGCGCCTTCGAGCAGAGCGCCGGCTTCCTGCGCATCCGCGATGGCGTCGAGCCGCTCGATTCGTCCGCGGTCCACCCGGAAGCCTATGACGTGGCGAAGAAGATCGTCGCCGCCTGCGGGCGGGATCTGCGCGCGCTGATGGGCGACAGCGCGGCGCTGAAGGCCGTCGATCCGCGCGCCTTCGTCGATGACCGCTTCGGCCTGCCGACCGTGCGCGACATATTGTCGGAGCTTGAAAAGCCCGGCCGCGACCCGCGCCCGGAATTCAAGACGGCAAGCTTTGCCGACGGCATTGACGAGATTTCCGACCTGAAGCCCGGCATGGTGCTGGAAGGCACCGTCACCAATGTTGCCGCCTTCGGCGCCTTCGTCGATATCGGCGTGCATCAGGACGGCCTCGTCCACGTCTCCCAGCTCGCCGACCGCTTCGTCAAGGACCCGCACGAGGTGGTCAAGGCCGGCGACGTGGTGAAGGTTCGGGTCGTGGACGTCGACGTGAAGCGCAAGCGCATCGGGCTTTCGATGAAGAAGGACGACGGCGCACCTCCCGCCCGCGGTCCCCGCAACGATCGGCCGCGCGAGCGCGGCAATGACCGAGGCGGCAAGCCGCAGTCGCAGGGCGCATTCGGCGCAGCACTTGCGGATGCGATGCGGAAGAAGTGAGCGCTCGGCCTCGCAGGTCCGCGCGCCTGAATGACCCGCCCGCGATCTGCCGGCAGGCGATCGCGCGCATGCGCGGAAAAACTTAAGGACCAAAAGCGCCGATTCGCGATTCGGCGTGCTATCGGAATTGATCCCTTTGCCGATGCAAGCCCAGGGTGAAACAAAGCCGATTTCCCGCAGATGGGCGTGTCAACCGTCCGATTTACCATTGCATTGCCGCGTTTCCGCCGCCCTTGTTTCTTGCGACAGAATGAATAATGTGCGTGAAATAATATATGACATAAGCAGGCATTCGGGGGATTGCGATGGCTTCACAGCTATTCAACCTGATCGAAAAGATCATCAATACCGGGACATTACGGGTCAAAGACGCAACGGGGACGATCACAACATTCGGGGATGGCACTGGCGACCCGGTTGCCGTCCGGTTCACCGACAGCGAAGCGGAAAAGCTGATCGCCAGAGACCCGGCGCTCGCGCTTGGCGAGATGTACATGCAGGGCCGCTTCCAGATGGAAGAAGGCAATATCTACGACTTTCTGTCGCTGGTGCGCCGCAATACGCTCGCTATCGTGTTCTCGCCGCTGATGGCGGCCAGGCTGTTCTGGCGCACCGGCCTCGCGCAGTTGCAGACGCGGTTGCCGATCAACAGGAACCGCAAGAACGTCTCGCACCATTACGACCTGACGCCGCCGCTGTTCAGCCTGTTTCTGGATGAGGACTGGCAGTATTCCTGCGCTTATTTCGATCCGCCGGATATCTCGCTCGACGAGGCGCAGCTTGCCAAGAAGCGCCATATCGCCGCCAAGCTGCGGCTGAACGAGGGCCAGCGCCTGCTGGAAATCGGTTCCGGCTGGGGCGGGCTCAGCATGTATATCGCCGAGATGGCTGGCGTGGACTGCACCGGCATCACGCTCTCCCACGAGCAGCTTGCGATTTCCGCCGATCGCGCGGCAAAGCGCGGACTTTCGGACAAGGTTCGTTTCGAGTTGCAGGACTATCGCACCATGAAGGCCAAGCCCTTCGACCGGATCGTCTCGGTTGGCATGTTCGAACATGTCGGCATCGGCCGCTACCAGAACTTTTTCGACAAGTGTTTCGAGCTTCTGGACGACGACGGCGTGATGGTGCTGCATTCGATCGGACGCGATGTCGCGGCTCACGGCTTCAACAACCCGTTCATCGAGAAGTACATCTTCCCCGGCGGCTACATCCCCTCGCTTGCGGAAGTCTTGCCGGCGGTCGAAAAGTCCGGCCTGCTGGTGCGTGACATCGAAATCCTGCAGATGCACTACGCCTATACGCTGAGGGCATGGCGGGAGCGCTTTGTTGCGCGCAAGGAAGAGGCGATCAAACTCTATGACGAGCAGTTCTTCCGGATGTGGGAATTCTATCTCGCCGGCTCGGAAATGGCGTTCGAGTGGGACAAGATGTTCATCTTCCAGATGCAGCTTTCAAAGAGCCAGTTTGCCACGCCCAATAACCGCCGCTATATGTTCGAGGCGGAAGACAAACTGAAAGCCGCGGAAGCGAACCGGGCGCCGCTGGAGCCGGTCGCGTTTTCCTGATCCGGCTTTGTTCAGGGCAGGCAGATGAGCAATATTTTCGAGAATAATGGCCGCGTGGTCGACGCGCCGTCGGATAATTTCGTCTACCGGCTGCTGCCGCCTTCGCTGTGGCCCTACGCCCAGCTCGCCCGCTGGGACCGGCCGATCGGCTGGCAGCTCTTGCTGTGGCCGTGCCTTTGGTCGGCGGCGATGGCCGCCGGCGTGACGGCGGATGCCAGCGCCTTTCGGCCCGGCCAGTTTATCGCCCATTGTCTGCTGTTCTGGCTCGGCGCCGTCGCCATGCGCGGGGCGGGCTGCACCTATAATGATCTGGTCGACCACGATATCGACAATCAGGTGGCGAGAACCCGTTCGCGGCCGCTGCCCTCCGGCCGGGTGACCCGCCGCCAGGCGAAGATTTTCATCCTGCTGCAGGCGCTCACCGGGCTTGCGGTGCTGCTCTGTTTCAACCTCTTCACGATCGTGCTGGCGATCTCCTCGCTTGCGATTGTCGCGATCTACCCCTTTGCCAAGCGCTTCACCGACTGGCCGCAATTCGTGCTGGGGCTCGCCTTTTCCTGGGGCGCGCTGGTGGGATGGGCGGCGGTGTTCGGCGCGCTGTCGGGGCCGGCGCTGCTCGTCTATGTCGCCGCGGTTCTCTGGACCATCGGCTATGACACGATCTACGCGCATCAGGACAAGGAAGACGATGCCCTTATCGGCGTGCGCTCCACCGCGCGTCTGTTCGGCGACAACACCAAGCCCTGGCTGATCGGCTTTTACGGCGTGATGCTGGTGTTGATGGCGATTGCCTTCCGGGTGGCCGGGCTTGGCTGGCCAGCCTTTGCCGGGCTCGCGGTCGGCGGCGGCATGCTGTTTTGGCAGATATTCGTGCTCGATATCGAGGATGGCGACCAGTGCAAACGGCTGTTCCTCGCCAACCACCATGTCGGCATCGCGATTTTCGCCGGACTGGTGGTTTCGATCTTCATTGGTTGATTCCGGGGTTGACCTTCAGGCCGCGACCGCGCGCCCCGCAACCTTGAGGGCAACGCCGAGCTTGCCGTCTTCCATCCGCACCGTCAGGCGCGGGTTGGGTCGCGTTGCCTTGCGGCGGCGCGGGCCGGCCTCGTCATTGGCCGCAGTCACGCGATGCGGCTGGAAATCGACCGCGCGGGCGGCGCCATCGGCTTCGACCATCAGCATCGGAATATCATAGAGCAGCGCCCATTCCTGCCAGTCGGCCACGATCGCCTCGAGATCATGGGCGACCAGCAGCGGAATGCACAGTTCCGGATCGGCGTGATGCAGTTCCAGCGTCACCGTGATCGCGCCGTCGACATGGGCCACCGCGCGGGCGGCAACGCCCTTGAAGGCCCGACCCGGCAGCGCGATCGAGAACGGCAGGTTGCTGGACGGCAGGTTGCGCCTGACCACCGCGCCGCGGGTGTCGAGCTTGACGGCGATGCGGGCATCAGTGCCCTTGGCCGTGTAGGAGAATTTCTGCGGAAAATATGCGGGATCGATTCTCAGAACCGTATCATCCCGCCCCCTCAAAACTTGCGTATTCGTCATCTCGTCACCCTTGTCTTAGTCCCCGGTATCCGGCGCACATTTGCGAACTTTTTCGTTCGTCTGAGGGCGATCATAGGCGAGGTTGTTACCAGCCGCCTTAACAAGCACGGTTAAGAAATTCCAACGCGCATCAATGGTTATCAAAATCCGATTTCGAAGGGTTGAGAGAGCGTGAACGGCGTGGTGACGGTGCGTTAACCGCGAGGGGTGTGGGTTCTGTGAAAGAACGCAGGAAGCCACCAAACAATCTCCCCCCTTGAGGGGGAGATGCCCCGACAGGGGCAGAGAGGGGT
>NZ_DEPM01000012.1:0-5563 GCF_002358775.1 Martelella sp. UBA3392 | reverse complement strand
CAGGTCGATCAGGCCCATATGCGAGCCCCAGAAGCCGGCCATCACCGCGGGCTTGCCGTTGAGCGTGCCCTTCTCGATATCGACGCCCTCGATGCCGGCAAAGTCCTCCGTGCCGGGGAAGACGAGATGCTGGTGGCCGGTGAACACCGCGTCTATGCCCTCGACGCCGGCGAGATGGAGCGAGGCGTTTTCCATCAGCGGCGCGGGGCCGGCGCCATCAATGCCGGAATGCGACAGCGCCACGATGATATCGGCGCCTTCGGCCTTCATGACCGGCACCCAGGCTTCGGCCGCCTCCACGATATCGCGGGTATTGGCCTTGCCGGAAAGGTTCTTCTCGTCCCAGACCATGATCTGCGGCGGCACGAAGCCGATGAAGCCGATCTTCACCGGGCTGGTGTTGCCGTCGCCATCGGTGATCATCTGCTCCTGGATCAGATAGGGCTTGATCATCAGATCGTCTTTGGTCGGGTCGTCGGCCAGTGCGCCGGTGGTCAGGTTGGCGCAGACATAGGGGAAGTTCGCGCCGGCCAGCACCTTGTGCATGAAATCGAGGCCGTAATTGAACTCGTGATTGCCGAGCGTGCCGACATCATAGCCGAGCACGTTCATGGCCTTGATCACCGGGTGGACGTCGCCATCCTGCATGCCGCGCTCATAGGCGATGTAATCGCCCATGGGATTGCCCTGCAGGAAGTCGCCATTGTCGATCAGCATGGAATTGGTCGATTCGGCGCGGATCGCGTCGATGATCGAGGCGGTGCGGGCAAGGCCCATCGTGTCGTTGGGTTTGTCGGCGTAATAGTCGTAGGGAAACACGTTGACGTGGATGTCGGTGGTTTCCATCAGCCGCAGATGCGCCTGATTGCCGGCGGCCCGGGCGGAGAACGGATGAAGGGCGACCATGGCGGTGGCCGTGGCCATGCCGCGCAAAAGCGTGCGACGGGAGATCGGTTGCAGTTCGAAAAGCGCGGACATGGCGGCTCCATTCGTGTTGTGGTGCAGAGTTCGCACCGCCGGACGGTTGACAATGATCATGGAATGAATTGCAAGTCTGTGAAAGCTTAATGACAGGCTAGGCGGGTGGCGGGCTTGTCGTCAACTGGGGAGGGATGGATTGGTTTCGAGTTTCACGATCAGGGCAGCGACGGCGGAGGATGCGCCGGACATGGTGCGGCTCATCAATATCGCCGATCACGGCCTGCCGCTGTGGCGCTGGGGGCGGCTTGAGGGCGGCGAGGGCGATCCCTGGCAGGCCGGGCGTGACAGCGTCCGGCGCTTGGATCAGGTCGTCAACTGGAAGAATGGCACGGTCGCGACGCTGGGCTCCGATATCGTGGCGCTGCTGCTGGCCTATCCGCTGGAGCGCGATACCCCGACCGGCGAGGCCGATCATCCGGTGTTCGAACCGCTGAAGACGCTGAAGGCGAAGGCGGTGGGCAGCTATTATATTCACGTGCTCGCGGCCTATGCGGAGTACCGCCGGCGCGGGCTCGGGAAATTGCTGATGGAGCGGGCGGAGCGGATGGCCGGCGGCCGCGATCTCGCCCTGATCGTCTCCGACGGCAATGCGCCGGCGCGCCGGTTCTACGATCAGCTCGGCTTTCACGAAGCCGCGCGTGAAGCGATCGTTACCGCCGACGACTGGAAGGCGGAGGGCGAGAACTGGCTGCTGCTAGTGAAGCCGTCGCGCGCCTAGTCGATCCCGACATTGATGCGCTCGATGATCGGCCGGAGCGCGAAGGAGGAGTTGATCTGCACCACATGCGGCAGCGCCGACAGCCAGTCGCGGTGGATGCGCTCGTAGTCCTTGAGGTCCTTGGCCGCCACCCGCAGCGTATAGTCATAGACGCCCGAGACCATGTAGCAGACGATGATGTTCGGGCAGCGCTTCACCGCCTCCTCGAACTCGGCAAGCGTTCGCGCGAACTGGCCGGAGAGCGAGATCTGCACGATCGCCACCATCTTGTAGCCAAGCGCCTCGGGTGAGATTCTCGCGGTATAGCCCTCGATCACGCCGCTCTTTTCCAATATATCGAGCCGTCTGGAACAGGCGGATGGCGACAGACCGACGGTTTCCGCAAGATCCGCATTGGTGATGCGACCGTTCTTCTGCAACGCCTTCAAGATCGCACGATCAATGTCGTCGATATCCATCGTTCGAATACCCTTCGATTTTTATTGTTCTTTTTCGAAAATTAAACGAAAAAAGTGAAAAATCAAGGATAACTTTGCAAGGACATTGCTGCAATTTCGCGTTTCAATCCAGCCTAGGTTGTACCGATTGGAGCGAGGAGATCGAAAATGCTTGTCGGCTGTCCCAGGGAAATCAAGAATCATGAATACCGCGTCGGCCTGACCCCGGCTTCGGTGCGCGAATATGTGGCGCATGGCCATCAGGTTATCGTGGAGACCGGCGCGGGCGAAGGCGTTGGCGCGGGCGACGACGCCTACCGCGCGGCGGGCGCGACGATTGTACCGGACGCCGCCACCGTGTTCGCCAGGGCGGATATGATCGTCAAGGTCAAGGAACCGCAACCCTCCGAATGGGCGCAGCTCAGGGAAGGGCAGTTGCTCTATACCTATCTGCATCTCGCGCCCGATCCGGCGCAGACCGAGGGGCTGCTCGCCTCCGGCGTCACGGCGATCGCCTATGAGACGGTGACCGACGAGCGCGGCGGGCTGCCGCTTCTGGCGCCGATGTCGGAAGTGGCCGGAAGGCTTTCGATCCAGGCCGGCGCGACGGCGCTGCAGAAGGCCAATGGCGGGCTCGGCGTGCTCTTGGGCGGCGTTCCGGGCGTCGCGCCCGGCAAGGTGGTGGTGATCGGCGGCGGTGTCGTCGGCCTGCATGCGGCGCTGATGGCGACCGGCCTTGGTGCGGAGGTCACGATCCTCGACCGGTCGCTGCCGCGCCTGCGCACGCTCGACGAGCTGTTCCGCGGCCGCGTCAAGACGCTCTACTCGACCACCGAAGCGCTCGAAAACGAGATCTTCGCTGCCGATCTCGTCATCGGCGCGGTGCTGGTGCCGGGCGCGGCCGCCCCCAAGCTCGTCACCCGCGAAATGCTGCCGGGCATGAAGGCCGGCGCGGTCATGGTCGATGTCGCGATTGATCAGGGCGGCTGTTTCGAGACCTCCCACGCCACCACCCATTCCGATCCGACCTTCGTGGTCGATGGCGTGGTGCATTACTGCGTCGCCAACATGCCGGGCGCGGTGCCGATCACCTCCGCCACGGCTTTGAACAATGCGACGCTGCATTACGGGCTGATGCTGGCCGACAAGGGGCTCGCCGCTATTTCCGAGGACCGCCATCTGCGCAACGGCCTCAACGTCCATCGCGGCCGCGTCACCAACGCCGCCGTCGCCGCAGCACTCGGCTACGAGCTTGCGGCACCGGAGGCGGTGCTCAAGGTCGCTTGAACAGCGTCATCTCCGTCCGACAATATAAACATGTCGCCTCGAGAGGCGACATGAACTGCTGACAAAACTATCCCCTCCTACGGGCGTCCTCGGGCTTGACCCGAGGATCTAACCACCCCTCAATGCGAGCGGAGTCTGCGGTTAGTAAGGCACTGTTCCTTCGCCCTTTGTTAACCCAGAACGCTTGTCGCGTTGATACGTGCTTAGACCCTCGGGACAAGCCCGAGGGTGACGAAAGAGGGTGGGGCGGGCTTCGTCAGACAATAAAAAAGCCGCCCCGAAAGGCGGCTTTTCGCATGCGATGTCGCGGAAATTAACGCGAGTAGAACTCGACCACGAGGTTCGGTTCCATGATGACCGGGTAGGGGATATCGGCGAGCGCCGGGACCCGTACGAAGGTCGCCGTCATCTTGTGGTGATCGGCGTCGATGTAGTCCGGCACGTCGCGCTCGGCGAGCTGGGTCGCTTCGAGAACGCTTGCGAGCTGCTTGGAGCGCTCGCGCACCTCGATCACGTCGCCGGCCTTGCAGCGGTAGGAGCCGACATTGACGCGAACGCCGTTGACGGTGACGTGGCCGTGGTTGACGAACTGGCGGGCGGCAAACACGGTCGGCACGAACTTGGCACGGTAGACGATCGCGTCAAGGCGGCTTTCCAGCAGGCCGACCAGGTTTTCACCGGTGTCGCCTTTGCGGCGGTTGGCTTCCTCGAAGATCGCGAGGAACTGCTTTTCGCGCAGTTCGCCGTAATAGCCCTTCAGCTTCTGCTTGGCGCGCAGCTGCACGCCGAAGTCGGAAAGCTTGCCCTTGCGGCGCTGGCCGTGCTGGCCGGGGCCGTATTCGCGACGGTTGACCGGGGACTTCGGACGACCCCAGATGTTTTCGCCCATACGGCGGTCAATTTTATGCTTGGACGATTCGCGCTTGCTCATCGTATTTCCTTAATCTCAACATAGCGGGACCGGCATGGCCGGGAGCCCAAGGAAACACGCCCTCCTTTGGCGCCCTCTTTCGAAGGGCCTGACAGGTTTTCGCGGAAAAAAGCGCCCGGAAAACCACGGGACATGTCGGTTAGAACACCGATCAATTCAGTGTTGGCGCGCTGATAGTCGGCTTTTGCCTGAAAGTCAACGCCTGCGGCATGGACTCCTGCATGGGCGTCATGGTTTAACCGGGTGCAACAACCCTCTCAGCCAGGAATGACCACAATGCCGATCACCTCCGAAACGCTCGACGCCATCGCCGGGCTGATGCGCCATGCCGCCAAGCAGGAAATCCTGCCCCGTTTCCGCGCTCTCGGCGAAAGCGATGTCGCCGAGAAGACCGAGGCAAGCGATCTGGTGACGATCGCCGATACCGGCGCGGAACGCGTGATCAAGGCCGGCATCGCCGAAATCCTACCCGAGGCGCTGTTCATCGGCGAGGAGGGCGTGGCCGCCGACCCCGACCTGCTGTCGAAGCTGAAGGACGCCGATGTGGCGGTGGTTGTCGACCCGATCGACGGCACGTTCAACTTCGCCCATGGCATTTCCGCCTTCGGCGTCATGGCGGCGGTTGTGGTCAACGGCGAAACCGTCGCCGGCCTGATCTATGACCCGATGGGCGATGATTTCATGATCGCGGAAAAGGGCGGCGGGGCCTGGCTGAAGCGCGCCGACGGCTCGTCAAGCAGAATGTCGGTGGCGGCGCCCGTTCCGCTCGAAGAAATGCTGGGCACAGCTTCTGTCGCCTTCATGCCGCAGCAAAACCGCACGGTCCTGCTCGGCAATATGGCGAAGGTGCGTTATGCCGCGAGCTATCGCGCGGCCGCCGTCGAATACCGCGCCTTTGCCTCCGGCGGCTCGCATTTCTTCACCTATTTCAAGCTGATGCCCTGGGATCATCTGCCGGGCGTGCTGATCGGCCAGGAAGCCGGCGGCTATATCGCCCGTTATGACGGCTCGCGCTACCTGCCAAGCCATCTCGACGGCGGCCTCCTCGGCGCGCCCGACAAGGACAGCTGGGAGGAACTGCGGGCCAAGGTCTTCACGCTTTATACCAAGAGTCAATGATTAGAACTCATATGATGCGCGCTGGAATGGTCGTCCGAGTAGGAAAATACCGCAGAGCGATGCCGTAGCATCGCGCGAGGATTTTGACGC
>NZ_DEPM01000226.1:0-19767 GCF_002358775.1 Martelella sp. UBA3392 | reverse complement strand
GCGTTTCGGATGCCCTCGGAGCCGCCATGTTCCGACAATTGCCTGTCGTGAACCGCATATATGACAGCCGGTTCCACCCATCGCCAGTTCTTCATTGCGGCACCCGTCATTTGGCGAGCGCGCGCAATACCTCGCGGTCGTCGTGCATGATCTCGTCGGCCAGTTCCATCTGGCGGACGAATTCCGGATTATAGGGCGTAAGGCGATAGCCGCCATCCGCTGTTTCCGTCAGATAGAGGGTATCGCCCTTCTTGACCTTCAGATGGGCCATTATTTCCTTGGTGAGGATGACGCCGGACGATGCGCCAACCGTTGTAATCTTGACACTCTGCATAGCGGCTGCCTCTCTATATAATACCCATTATATAGACAATGACGCCTGATCGATCAATGGCAAGAAGTCGGCGGCAAAGGGCGAGAACTTTCTGCCATCGAATTTCTATAGATCAACGGGAAGCCAAGCGAAAAGGCCCGAAAGCTCCGACGCGCAAGGATCGCTGACATTCATACAGGGATGAAACGCGACACGGTCATGAGGCCCATGCTGCTCGTTGTTTCAAACTGCGCAGCCAAGGACCGGATCACGTTTCTGAGCTTCTGTTTTGCCGGCAGACTCTCGCCATGTCTTCAACGGTATCGACCTCATAATGGCTCCCATCGCCGCAGAGTACGCGCCCGGAGGCATCAATCGACCAGATTATATAGTGATCAATTTCACGGGGGACCTCCATCCCGAGAGGCAAGCTGCACATATCCACGAATTCCTGATTTTCCATTCCACGTTCACTCGCTGCCTCCCGCAACTCTTCGAGCCTCTGCTTCAGTTCGTAGATATCGACGCCATCCCAGCGTTTGATCTGCCGTGCGATCTTGTCAGGGTGAGGTTGATTGTATTTCATGTTGCATCCTTTTAATTTTGAAGTGTTGGCTGTTCGGCACAACTGCAGGCCGTCTAGAGAGACGGAAGATGATCGGGCGGAACAATATCGTCTGGACTTTCGATGGCCTCGTCTTCATCAACCTCGACGTCCAGGGCTCGACCCGCTGATCTCAGCAGATCGAGAACAGTCCGGGCTTGCTCTCCGTCCCGCGTCAGATAGAGATGTTCGCCGTCATGGCTAAGCTCAGAACCGTCGTGAAAGCGGCATGACGCAATATCCGAAGTCCAGGAAATCAAGGCCTTGATCTTCCGCTGCCTCAGGCAGTCCAGCAGATGCCTCAGCCCCCTTGATCCCCCGGTTTCGTCAGAAATTCTGCGATCGGCTTCAGTTCGCGCCGTAGCGCTTTCACGGTCTCGGTCTGGCGCTCGACCTCCTTGAGGATATCGATCTGGGTTTCCGCCAGAAAACTGATCCGTTGTGCCAACTCCTCGATCGCTGATCGGTGACCGTTTTCGGGATCGAATGCCATCGAGACGATTTCGTGAACCTGGCAGGTCACCCCGAGATTCTGCTCGAGCGTCTTCTTCTGATCCAATCCCGTTTTCGAGATCGTGATCAGGACGTCCTGCACTTCTGAAATCGTCGCTTCGGTGGACATGGGTATTCCTTCTCGGTGATGGGTGCGGTGGCTCGAGTTGGGCAATAGTCTTGCGCAACAGGTCGAGGTCCCGCGAAAGGTTCAAGGCGCGGGCAACGCCGCAGATTTCGAATTGCTTTTTCAGTCGTGCCGGCTGCAGGGTGCGGCTGAGTTCTCCGCCAAAGACGTGCGGGAGGGTCCCGGCGTCAATTTCATAACCCGGCCGGTCGTAGATAGTTGTCTTTTCGACAAGACGGATGGGAGGCGACGAATTCTGCAAGGCCGTCGCCAGGTCTTCAAAACATGTCGGCAGTCGTCGACGAATGACCGTCTCGATCTCCACGAGCACGTCTTCGTACGGCCCCCCGCGTATCCTCGGCCGACGTGGAAACATGGGAGGCGGTTTAGGTTTCTCGATCGGCGGAGCTGTAATCCCGCGAACGCGACCAGCGAAGGCGGCACGCAGGTCGCGTTCTGCCCGATCGCAGGCCGGCTTCATCGGTGGCAACTCGACCGGAATGCCCGTCCATGTGGAAAGTCTCGCGGCCACATGGATGTGGTCGCAATTGGCATCCCTATGGCGGCACGAGAACCAGGGGATCACGGCCGTATCGATGCCAAATGCAGCAAACGCGATAACGATTGCCTCGCACCATTGCTCTTTGTCGAGAAATGCCGTTTGCGGTGCTGACAATGTCATATGCGCCTGGGGGCGAGCCATGTGTGCTTGGTTCGCATTAAAAATCTTTCGGCAGATCGGGCGTGGAAGTCCGGCGACCGGACCTGCCAGCACTTCCGCCTCTGGCGAATGAAAGTAGGCGTACAGCGCGTCAAAATTGTTGGGAAAGGTGAAGTACGGCCTCATGGTCCCAGCACTCCCACGACATGCACGAGGGCTGACGCTTGCGTGTGCGCTATGCGCAACATGCGTGCCTTTTCAGCCCGGGTCAGGTGCGTGCACATCTGAAGATCTCTAACGATCTTCATGATTTCGCCAGTGCGGCGATCAAGCTCTTGCAGCCTCACGGCACCGCCAGCCAGAAGGCAGAGGCGGACGTATTTCGCCTTTTGCTGCTCGCGGCATTGCAGCATATGCCACCGGACTGCTGACGCCTCCGATCGCGTAAGGCGAGTCTGGAAAATTTCCGTCCTTTGAGAACTCATCGCCACTCCTCCTCCGCCAGAGGAAGCGAGTCGATGAAATCGAGAACGTCGGCCAATCGCCATCGAACGGTGTGAGGCCCCAGACGGACGGGTCTCGGGAAATCGAGGTCCTCGCGCAGCCTTCTGTCGATGGAGCTCTCGCTCCATGACAGCAGCTCCATGAGTTCGAACTTGGAAATCAGTCGGTGTTCTAGCGGGATTTTAGTTGCCATCTTGGCCTCCGGAGAGTGTTGCGATGGCAAGACAATCTAATCAAATTTTCGGAATGCGATATAGGGGGAGTGGCTGGAAATCTCGAAAATGGGCGGTTCCGAACGAATTTTGGGGATAAACAAACGTCAGGTATTCCAATTCATAAATGCGCTCGGCGAATTTTCGCGATTCTCCAACCGCCACGATGGCAGGCGCTCGGCCCACACCTGTTCATTGAAAAAAAGGCCAAGAAACTATTTCTTTCCGGGAAATCTACTATCAATTCTGCGGCCGGTCGGGGTTCTCGAGACGCTGCTCTACGTGATCGGCACCAGAGAAGAATCGAGGCGAGACAGCACCGTCATTTTAACGGCGATCGTCGATGCACAGCACTTCACCGAACCGCATTTCACGCGCGAGCGTTGCCATGAGCTCTGCCGCGGGCATGGCACGCGCGAGCGGCGCACCTTGCCTGGGCATGCTTAGCCGTGACAAACCGTCCACTGCTGGCGCTGCGGAAATTGCTTCCGCCTCCTTTTCCTTTTGCCATTTGACCGCTCTTTATCGAATGACCGAGCGAATCGGGCCACTCTAAAGGTACGTCGGCGAGGGCGTCAGAAGTTGACACTTTGCACTGCAAACTGTCGCTTGGTTCGCATTTTCGAGTCCAGTCCCCTATGGCAGTGCCTCGAAATCGCTCCTGCGGTGGCTTTCGACCAGCATGCGCAGCCCCTCGGGCGCCAGAACTTCGACCGCATCGCCCCATTGATAGAGATGCCACGCCATTTCGAGCCAGCCCGCTGCATGAAAGCGCACGATCAACCCGCCATCTTCTTGCGCGTCAACGGTTTGTTTTGGGTGAAAGCAGAACTCGGCGGCCCTGGCAGCGGCGTGCGGCGCAAAACGCCAGACGACCTCTTCATATTGCGCCGGGTCTTGGTAGACGCCGAAGGATTGCGCCGCGTAATCTCCTAGGGAAAAGCCGGGTGCGAAGCGAAAGCTTTCATCCAGGGTCTGCGCGCCCAGAATCCGGTCCATGCGAAAATTTAGAATTCCGTCGCCGCGCGCCGGCTGGCGCGCCACCAGATAGCTGCGATGGCCCAGAAGAAGACCATGCGGCTCGACTATTCGTTCCGGTGCGTCTTCTGTTCCATAGCGTAGCCGCAGGCGAAACGGTCCGCGCAGGCCCTCAATCACCGCATCCAGTACCGCCGGCGCAAGGCTGACACGCGGGCCGGGCCGAGTGACCGATCCCATCGCTAGCAGGACAGCTTCGACATCAGCTTCAGTGCGCAAGGCGTCCTTGGGCGTCAGGCGAGCTAGCAACCCGTCGCGCAGACTGTCAAGCGCTGCCGCGTGGCGCAACCGACCATCGCCACGTGCGACGCGGCTGGCGATTTCCAGTGCCTCAACTGCCGTTTCTTGGCGGGGCTGGAGCCGGCCTAGCAACGGATCAGCGACACGCCAGCGCCGTCGACGATCGTCACCATCCACCACTTCGACATTGGTGAACACCGTTTCCAGTGCATCGGTCATGCGCTGCGCTGTACGGTGCGAGATGCCGAATTCGTCGCAGATCTCATCAAGGCCGATGCCCGTTCGCCTTGTGGCGGCCAGACGCGCCAGCTTGATCAGGTCCTGAGCCTTTGCAAACGACATGAAATCAATCCCATTCTTGGTCTATGTCAGATATTGACACCCACCTACGCTATGGCTGAACGTGCAATCTGTCGAGATGTAAGTCTTGTTGTAAATTGCGCTCGACGAGGGGGCGGTAATGCGAACGATTGAGGGGGACCGGATACTATTGTCCGCATCAGATATGATGCGGTTCATGAGTTGTCACCATGCGACTGCGCTTGATCTCGCCTATATGCGCGGCAATGAGCCCGTGCCGCGCGAGGACAGCGATGACGCTGTTCTGCTTCAGAAGCAGGGCGATGCCCATGAAGCGTCCCATCTGGCGAAGCTCAAAGCGTCGGGTGTATCAGTAATCGAGATTGCGCGATCTCATCTCGCCAAAAATGCGAGAGAAACGCGTGCGGCGCTGGCCGAGGGACCTCAAATCGTTTTTCAGGGAGCCCTGCTTGGCGACAATTGGGGCGGCTGGTCGGATTTTCTTGAGCGCGTCGAACGCCCGTCGGATTTGGGCTCCTTCAGCTATGAAGTGACCGACACGAAGCTCAAACGGCGTCCCCATCCCAAACATGTACTGCAGCTGGTGCTCTATTCGGACCTGCTGACGCAGATTCAGGGTGTCGCTCCGGAATTTGCCCATGTCGAGCTGGGCGATGGCAGCCGCGCGCGCCTGCGGCTAGCCGACTATCAGGCCTATGCCCGAATGGCGCGCCAGCGGCTCGAGGCCTTCCTCGAAAATCCGGTGCCGACCCGGCCAATCCCTTGTACCGATTGTTCTCTGTGCCGTTGGGGCGATCATTGCGAAAGCCAGTGGCAGGCCGAGGACAGCCTGTTCAACGTTGCCAATATCACCCGGACCCAGGTTAAGAAGCTTGAGGCGGCCGGTGTTACCACCATGGAAGGATTGGCCAAGCTCGATCAGCCGATCCGCGGCATGGCCGAGACAACCCGGGTGCGGCTAATGACGCAGGCGCGCCTGCAGCATGCCCGCAAGACCGGGGCGCCCGCCTTTGAGCTGCGCGAGCCGGAACCCGGCAAAGGCTTCGATCTTTTGCCCGCGCCGCAGCCGGGCGATCTTTTCTACGATATCGAAGGCGATCCGCATTACCAAGGCGGCCTCGAATATCTTCACGGTGTCTGGTTCGATGGCCAGTTCAAGGCTTTCTGGGCCCATGACCACGTTGCCGAAGGCTTGGCTTTGAGGGACCTCCTGGAGTTTTTCCGGCAAAGGCTCGCAACCTATCCCGAAGCGCGCATCTATCACTATGCGCCCTATGAGATCACCGCTTTGCGGCGGATGACCGCCAAGTACGGCATCGGCGAGGCTTTTCTCGATCGTCTGCTGCGCGAGCGGCGCTTTGTCGACCTTTTTGCGGTGGTGCGCGGCGCGCTGATCGGCTCAGAAACCAATTATTCGATCAAGTCGATGGAAGCCTTCTATGGCCGGGTGCGCGAAGGTGAAGTCAAAACAGCCGGCGGCTCGGTCGTTGCCTATGAGCGCTGGCGCGAAACCAGCGAACAAACGATCCTCGACGAGATCGAAGACTACAATCGCATCGACTGTACCTCGACCGAAGAGCTGCGCGACTGGTTAGTGAGCATCCGTCCCGCCGCGCCCTGGCCGGTGCTTGCGGTGGATGCCGGCGACAAGGAAGTCGAGGAGGAGGTCGATGCGCAGGCTCTTCGCGCGAAGCTTGCCACATGCGGTCTGCCGCAGGAGCGGCAAGACATGTTGTTCAACCTCGGCCTGTTCCACAAGCGCGAGGCCAAGCCGGCGCAATGGGCGGTTTTCGACAGCGCCGGCAAGGACGAGGACGAACTGATCGACGATCTCGATGCGCTTGCCGGTCTGGAAGCCATCGGTCCGGCGGAACCCGTCAAACGCTCTGTGCTGCGCCGCTATCGCTTTCCGCTCCAAGAGACCAAGCTGAGGACCGGCCGCAAAGCGACGGTCCCGGTTATCGATGGGCCGCCAGCCACGGTCAGCATCCAAGAGCTCGACCGCTCCGAGCGGATCATCGCGATCAAGGCGGGGGCGGCCAAGGCACATCTTTTGACCGATCGCCTGACGCTCCACCCCGACTGGCCGCTCAATACGGACGTCATTGCCGCAGCCCTGCGCGATGTGATCGACGATCAATGCTGTGCGCGCCGCCTGACCGCGCTCGATGATCTGCTCGGGCGCACGGCCCCGCGTCTGGTGACGGGACCGCGGGCCGATCTGCTCGATGGCGCCGACCCCTTGACAGGCACGATTGCAGCGATCGCCGCCATGGATGGCACAGTGCTGCCGATCCAGGGGCCGCCGGGAACCGGCAAGACCTATGTCACCGCACGGGCAATCCTTGCGCTGGTGCGCCAGAGGCACCGCGTGGGCGTGACCTCGAATAGCCACGAGGCCATCCGCAATGTGCTGATGGAATGCCTTGCCGCGCAAGAAGATGGAGATCCTGTCCCGGGCCTGTGCATCGGGCACAAGGTCAGCAGCGGCGAAGACGGTTATCCGGAAGACTGTATCGGCGTCATCCGCTCGACGGCCAATGACGATTCCCTCTGGGGCCGCGCCCATGTGGTCGGCGGCACCGCCTTCTTTTTTGCCCGGTCCGAGCACGAGCAGGCGTTTGACTGGCTCTTCGTCGATGAAGCCGGGCAAGTGGGACTGGCCAATATGGTCGCTATGGGGCGCTGCGCGCGCAACATCGTTTTGGTCGGCGATCCGCGGCAATTGCCGCAGGTCATCCAGGGTGCCCATCCCGATCCGGCCAACCGTTCTTGTCTCGAGTGGATGCTAGGTGAACACGCGACCATCCCGCCCGATCGCGGCATTTTCCTGCCGGTCTCACGCCGCATGCATCCTGATGTCTGCGGGTTTATTTCGCGGCAGGTCTATGAGGGCCGTCTCGACAGTGCGCCCGATACAGCCGTCCAGGCAGTCCGCCGGACGGGTTTTCCCGAAGCTGGTGCGTTTTGGGTGCCGGTCGTGCATGAGGGCAATGCCCAGATCGCGGCAGAGGAAGTTGCTGCCATTCAGGCGGCGATCGACGATCTGCTCTCGGGAAGCTGGACCGACAAGAATGGGACAACGCGGGCCCTTGAGCGCGCCGATATCATCGTCGTTGCGCCCTATAATGCGCAGGTCAATGCCCTGCAGGACGCCTTGCCCGCAGGCATTCGCGTCGGCACGGTCGACAAGTTTCAGGGGCAGGAAGCACCCATCTGCCTGGTGTCCATGACCGCTTCCTCGGTCGAGGAGACACCGCGCGGCGTGGATTTCCTGCTCTCGCTCAACCGCATCAACGTCGCAGTCTCACGGGCCAAAGGCTTGGCGCTCGTCTTCGGCGCGCCGCGGTTGCGCGAAGCAAGATGCGATGCCGTCGTTCAGATGCGGTTGTTGAATACAGTGTGTGCTTTAGGAAAAATGCCATGACAGAACTTACAATTTCTCGGCGTCTTGTTTTCTATGACGCTGAGGGGGCGCCCTATCAACCTGTTCGACATGGCGACCGGGCGTCGGGCAAGTCCGTTTTCAAGATCAAGCCCAGGGGAGCGAGCAACCGCGCCGAGGACGCAGTCCACTCCGAGGATTGGCTCGAGCTTGCACGTGCCATGTTAATTGATGGGTTGGCCGCGAGGTGCAAGGCTCTAGCCGGCGGTAACGTGAACTACCTCCGATACGGAGCGGAGAAACTCCTACGCTACGAACTCGACCCTGAACTTGCTCAAACGCTGAATATACCAGCTGTGGGGAGCGTTGGAGACCAGCCCTTTGTCCTCTCGCGTGAAGCTGTCGAAGCGGCGATGGACGCCTATGACAGCTACCGCCAGTCGGGCGAGCACGGTGCCATCTTCGATGCTTTTGGCGAGCCGCGCGACTATTGGGTGCGCTCGACACGCGAGCGGCCAAATCGCGTCTACCCCTCTGAACCAATCATCGGGTTCGTACGCGGCGAGACACAGCAGAACGGGGGGTGGAGCCAAAAGAGCAGCGCCGCCGTAGCGCTGCACAATGCGGGTTATATCATCGTCGATGGCGACGATGCACCGGTCACCCCGCCCGAGCGCTATGAGCATCTGATCCGCGACGCAGATCGCATGCGGCTCTGCGCGCTCAATTATTATATCGAACCGGCCCGTGAGAGCGGCGCGGCAGAAGTCGCCATCCGCGCTAGCGATCTGAGCCGAGCCATGGGGCTGCGCGACGCGTTCCCGGCGATCTGCAGCGCGCTCGGCGGCGAGATATTTCAGAAGCTCGCCAACGTCCCCACGCCCTCGCACACGCTGCCAAATCCTAGCAGTTCCACCGTTTTCACCTACCAGCTCGCCCCAGCAGAAAGGCACCAGACCATGACCTTTGAACCCACCACTGCGGTGCCTGCGACCACCAATCTCATCCTTTACGGCCCTCCGGGAACCGGCAAGACCTATTCCACCGCCTGGGAGGCGGTGCGGCTTTGTCTGGGCGACGCGGTGGCCGAACCACTGCGCGACGACCGCGAGGCTCTGATGGCCGAGTATCACCGTCTTGCCGGCGAAGGCCGGATCGAGTTCGTCACATTTCACCAATCGATGGCCTATGAGGATTTTGTCGAGGGCCGTCAGCCCGTGACAGAATCCGACGACGATGAAGAAGCCGCTTCCGTGGGCTTCCGGCTCGAGACTGTGCCCGGGATATTCCGGCGCATCGCCAAACGTGCCGAAACCGGCTTGGATAAGGCCGCTACTGGCAACCGGATCACGATCGATGGTCGCCAGATCTACAAGATGTCGGTGGGCCCCAGTGTCGGCGACCAAGAGCTGTTCGAAGAAGCGATCGAGGGCGGCTACACCTTGCTGAGCTGGGAAGATATCGATTGGAGCGACCCGAAATACGATAGCGCCGAGGAAATCCTAAAAACGTGCGAAGCACAGGGCAAGATCGAAGGCCCAGTCAGGCTGCAGTCGGGCCAAGTATCGATTACCGACACGTTTCGCAATCGACTGAAGACCGGCGATATTATCGTCGTGTCAAAGGGCAATCGGCTGGTCCGCGCCATCGGCGAAGTGATCGGGTCCTACGAATATCATCCGCGGCCGGAGGGTAATTATGGCCACCGGCGCGCGGTTCGCTGGCTATGGCACGATGCCACGGGCGTGCCGGTCACTGAGATCTGCGACGGCAATTTCACTATGCGATCGCTCTACTCGTTGAGAAAGGAGCGCCTCAATATTCCGGCCCTAGAGCGTTACATGAATAGCGCGAATAAGAACGCCAACGCCGATCCCGAACGCGAAGCCTTCGTGTTGATCATCGACGAGATCAACCGGGCCAATATCTCTAAGGTGTTCGGCGAACTGATCACGCTCCTGGAACCCGATAAGCGCCTGGGTCAGGCCAATGCGCTCAAAGTGCATCTGCCATATTCGGGAGAATTCGGCGTGCCGGCCAACCTGCATATCATCGGCACGATGAACACGGCTGACCGGTCGATCGCGCTGCTCGACACCGCCTTGCGCCGTCGCTTCACCTTCCGCGAGCTGATGCCCGATGTCGAGGAACTGCGGCGGGCGCTGGCGACCAAGGGGCTTGATGCCGAAAATCTCGATGGGATTGATCTGTGCAAGCTACTGCAGACGGTCAACGAACGGATCGAATATCTTTTCGATCGCGAACACCAGATCGGCCACGCCTATTTCACCAACTGCCGTAGTCGCGCCGATGTCGAAGACGTTATTCGCCATAAGGTCATCCCGCTCTTGGCAGAGTATTTCTACGAGGATTGGTCAAAGGTCGCAGCAGTGCTCGGCGATGGGGACGGCACCAATGGCTCCCGTTTCCTCGAAGCACGGCGGCTGACGGCGCCGGCCGGCTTTGCCGACGATGAACTGGGCGGAGACAAGCTGCGCTGGAGCGTCAAAGCGCGCTTCGACTTTTCGGAGTTTGCCGCCTGATGCCCGCATATACGGTTCGGGAATGGGACAAGCTCGCCTATGGCGAAGGCGCCGGGCAGATTCCCGACGGCCATGCCGGCAGGTTGGCGGCGCTGGCCGCCCGCTCGGCCTTTGCCGGGCGCGGCGGCAGCGGCGTGCTCGAACATGGCCGACATGCCTTGCGCGCGCGCGGCGTTGTCGGAATTCTGGCAGCGGGCAATGCCAGCCTGGAGATCCTGCCCAAGATCGATGTGGCGCCCGGTGAAACAACCGATCACCAGAACGCGGCGATCCGCAAGCGCCTGGTGCATATGCTGGCCGTCGCGCTGGATTTGAAAATTGACCTGGGCGTCATCACTGACCTTGCTTGGCAGCGTGAGACCCTGCTCGAAATCCTGATCCGCATCTTCTGCGACAAGCTGACCGAAGCGCTGCGCAAGGGTATGCCGCGCCGCTATATCACTTGCGAAGACGATCTGCCGATGTTGCGCGGTCAGCTCGACATCACCCGTCAGTTCGCTCGTCATGCTGTCAATCCATCGCGCCTTGCCTGCCGCTTCGATCTCCTGTCTGAGGACATGCCGCTCAACCGGATCATGAAAGCGGCCGTGCTGCGCCTGGCGCACCTCTCGCGCCGCGCTGCAAACCAGCAACGCCTGCGCGAGCTGGCCTTCGTCTATGCCGATATTACCGACGTGCCGATTGCCGCACTGCGCTGGGATCAGGTGGTGATCGACCGTACCAACCAGCCCTGGCAGGAGCTCTTCTCCATGGCCCGGCTCTTCTTGCAGGACCGCTATCAGACAACCACTACCGGCGCCGGCCAAGGCACCGCCCTGCTGTTCGAGATGAATGCGCTATTCGAGGAGTATGTCGGGCGTTTGATCGCCCGCGCCTTGGCGGGGACCGGGTTTACCGTTTCGTTGCAGGGTGGACGGCTGTTTTGCCTGAGCGCGCAGGACAGCGGACGCACCCTGTTTCAGACCCGGCCCGATATTCTAATCCGCCAGGGCGGCAGGGTCGTCCATGTCATCGACACCAAGTGGAAGCGGATATCGGCGCGCATCGATGATCCCAAGCAGGGCGTCTCGCAGGCCGATGTCTACCAGATGATGGCCTATGCCCAACTATATGACGCGCCGCGCCTGACTTTGCTCTATCCCCACCATCCCGGTCTTGGCAAACAAGACACGGTTCATGGGCGATTTTCCATCACCGGGCATACTACAACCTTAGAGACTGCAAGCATCAATTTATCGAATAGCGCTGAATTGCTGGCCAAACTTCGTAAGCTAGTGATCAGGGGTTCAAACTCGGATTCTATTGACTGAGGAACATTCCAACCACGGCAGCTAGATGTGATGTAGTTTGGACATGCTATTGCGCCCACTCATGGGAAAAAGTGATGCGGGAATAATAATAATGGTGCGAAAGGAACTAGTCGTCCGGACCGTCGGAGAGGCCGACCATCTACTGGTTTCCCTCCGCGCGTCGGCGGCTCGTGCGCAAGCATGGATCGCCTCGCAGTCGGGTGACCCGCTCGACCTTCTTCGTCGGATGAAATTTGAGCAAGTTGGGTTCCATCCGCTTGAGGACCGCCCGCTCAATATCATCGAACAGATCAATCAGACTTGGACCTTCGCTGTCGCGATTGCCGCTGCGCGGCAACTGCTTGAACTGCATCCCGATGCCGGTGGAATGCGTCTAGCTCCCGGCGCGCACGCTTCACTCGATCTCGATATTCTGAGCGAGGTCGAAGGCTATCTCGGTGCCGAGACTTTCGCAGCCGTCAGTCCGCGAAACAACGGCGAGCTTAAAGCCGATCTGTCGAAGCTGGCACAGCGTCATGAACGATATAGATACGTCTTCTTCATGTCGCCGCTCTTCCCCGGAAACGAACGAAGGCCGCAACTCGAGCGTGATGGTGTCGAGGTCTGGTCAATCGACTTCTGACGATTGAGCGAACGCTTGGGATGAACGCTAAGTTCTGCTCAACCATGACCTTCATGGAAAGCCGTACAGAGAGCAAGGGAGTTGTCCCAGCAGCTGCTTTTTCGCCAGAGCCGGCAGACGCCACAAAGCGGCAGCTTCTGGCTGCGTCGGGAGGTCGGGGAACGTGCGACCTGGGGTCGGGGCCGGCCGCTGAATTTGCCAGAGGTCAACGACAGCTAACTGGTTCCACACGCCAAAACCGGACTAACAGAAATCGGCCCCGTTTCCGCCGATCCGGAAAGCGCACCCTATTCGGTCATGAGACTGGATTTGGCGAACGCGGAAAAGCCGACATTAATTGGGGCAACGCTTGCTCTTGCGGCCAGGAAACCCACAGACGTCACTTCGCGTCGGCTTGGAGTTGCGGAGTAGAACCGTCAGGACACCGGCCAGTGGCAGCCAGGCAGACCAGACGAAGATGGTGTGGACGCTGGTGGCGTCTGCCAGCCAACCGAATACGGCAGAGGCAAGGCCTCCGACACCGAACGCCGTGCCGTAGAAAAGCCCGGAGATCATTCCTATACGTGCTGGCACCAGACTTTGGGCGTGAACGATGATCGCGGGAAAGGCCGAGGCAATGACCGCAGCCGCCGTGATTGCCGCCGCTATCGCCCCGACCTGCCCCAAATAGGGAAAAGCCAGTGCGAAGGGCGCTGCCCCCCAAAACGAAAAGGCTATGACGCGCGCGGTTCCGAGCCGGTCGCTGAAGGCGCCGCCAACGAGGCACCCTCCAGCAACGGCCGCATGAAAGCCAAACAGGACGATAAGCCCTTTCGAAGCTGGAAAGCCGAGTGTCGCCTCCAGATAGAAAACCAGGAAGCTACTGAAGCAGGCGATATAGATGTATTTCGCGCAGACGAGAACAAACAGGAGCGTGAGTTGGCCTGCCGATCGCGCAGCGGGTGACGTTTGCCGACCAACCGGGTCACCGGACGGTTGCCTCGCCGCATGAGCTGTCTGCTCCGATTCTGCTGCAGTGATCCTCACTGTCAGAAATACGCCGATCAAGGCAAGGAGCAGGAACCAGGTGATCGATCCCTGACCATAGGGTAGTACGATCGCCGCTGTCAGCAATGGTCCCGCCATGGTACCGAGACTGCCGCCGAGCTGGAACAGTGATTGGCCCCAACCAACTTTTTCGCGTGCCCATTTGCGCGCAAGCCGAGCCGCTTCGGGATGAAACACCGCAGACCCGAGACCGAGAAACAGGCTGGAAACCAGGAGATGCGTGTAACTCCCGGCCAAGCCGAGCATCAGGATACCAACGCCGCTCAGCGCCATACCGAAAGCCAGGCTCCATCGCTGCGCACGGCGATCAGTCAGTGCGCCGACGATCGGTTGCAGCACCGAAGCTGTGACCTGATAAGTCAGGCTGAGTATGCCGATCTGCAGAAAGTCGAGGGAAAGCTCCGTGCGCAATAGCGGATAGCTTGCGATCAGCAAGGCCTGCATCAGATCGTTGAGAAAGTGAGAGGCGGCGATGCCGG
The DNA here is from genome assembly GCF_002358775.1 of Martelella sp. UBA3392. Taxonomy (NCBI): domain Bacteria; kingdom Pseudomonadati; phylum Pseudomonadota; class Alphaproteobacteria; order Hyphomicrobiales; family Aurantimonadaceae; genus Martelella; species Martelella sp. UBA3392. Next base: position 5,869 of record NZ_DEPM01000226.1, on the reverse strand, counting down.
AAAGCCGGAAACGGCCTTCACCATGCTCCCGCACAGAAACCGTGGTTTGACTGGACATTGGAAACTCCCGTTGGTTGCCAGTGTTCTTGCCCGTGCGCGTTTTGCAATGATATCTATGATGAGCCAAAAAACATCGCGAGTGAGCCATGACCGAAGACATCACCGGACCAGAGGACATTATTGCCCTCGGACGGCAATATGCCGGGGGCAGCCATCTGGAAGAGCATCGTCACGAGCGCTCGCAACTCCTCTATGGACTCACCGGAACCGCGATCGTGACGACGCAGTCTGGCCTGTGGATGATGCCGCCCGATGCTGCGCTCTGGATCCCGGCTGAGACACCACACGAAGTCACAATGGTCGGCGAGGTGAATATGCGCAGCCTCTACCTGAAGCCCGCGCTCTTGCCTCAGATGCCTCGCCATTGCGTTGTTCTTGAGGTGGGGACGCTTCTCAGAGCCCTGCTTGATGCGCTTGCGGCGACAACCGGGACTGAGGAGAGCAAGCGAAGACTTATGTCTGAACTGGTATTGCTGGAAATTGCCGGGCAACCTATCGTTCCGCTGACGCTTCCATTGCCGCCTGTGGGACCGTTGCGGAGCCACTGCCTGGCTTTCAGCGCCGCGCCGAATGTCCATGCAAAACTAGACGGCTGGTGTGCAGCCCTGAATATGAGCAGACGCAATTTCACCCGGGTATTTCGCGCAGGCACTGGCCTGAGCTTCGTGGAGTGGCGTAGCAGGGCCTGTGTGCTGGCAGCCATTTCCCGGCTATCCGCAGGTGACCAGGTGACCCACATTGCATTCGACCTCGGCTATGACAGTTCCGCCTCATTCGCTGCGATGTTTCGCCGTGCAACAGGCAGTGTCCCATCCCGCTTCAGGCAAAAGCAATAAGGAGCCGAGTCTGCGTCGGCAGGCCCAATCATATGAGCTGATCAGGAGGGTGAAAGCCGAGGAACTAACCACGGAGGATATGCGCGCCCGATAGGGTCGCAAGGATCATCATCGATCTTAACCGAGAGCGAACATAGCCTCGGGCCGGCGCTAGGTCCCGTGTGCGCCGATGCAGGACGTTGCTCTAGCCCCGAAAACCGAATAATCAGCCAGGTAGCACACCTTGCGGCACGACAATCAAGATGAGATTCCGCGACAAACAGGATGAGACGTTGCGTCGTGCGTGTGTCGGAGGGAGGGCGTAGCCCGACCGGAGGCACACGCACGACGCTTCGCCCGTTTTTGGGTCTGTGATCGCGGTCGGCCCGGTAGGCTTGTGGTTTTCAGGAATGGAGAACCATCTTTGTGCCGGGGCGCCATGTAACCGATCAACAGACGAGACTTTTCATGAAGCTGAGACAGGACCACCCCATCGAAGTCGCCGCGGCCAGGGCCGGGATGAGCCGGGCGAGCGGATACCGCATTTCGAAAGATCCCCAACTGCCATCGCAGAGGGCGCAGCCGCGAGGCCGGCGGCGGCCGGACCCGCTTAAGCACATTTTCGACCCTGAAGTCGTCCCGCTTCTGCAATCAGCCCCAGGTCTTCGGCCGGTCGCAATTTTTGAGGAGATGCTGCGCCGCCACCCTGACCTGTCGCCGGGTATCCGCCGGACGCTGGAGCGGTGGATCCGGGCCTGGCGGGCAGTGCATGGCGAGGAACAGGAGGTGATCTTCAGACAGGTTCACGAACCCGGCCGGCTCGCACTGTCGGATTTCACCGACATGGGGGCGCTCGGCGTGACCATTGCCGGACAGCCCCTGGATCACCTGCTCTACCACTTCCGCCTTCCGTGGCCGTGCTCCGCTCTCATAGAGAGATGGGTGCAATACTTCAGCCTTTTGCTAAGCGGAAATGACCGCTTAAGGCGGGTGAACGAAGCCGAAACAGCCGGACTGCAATGCGCTTCCATATCGGACACTTCAGCGAGCCGTTTCACATCTGAAAAGCGGTCGTTTCTTGATGTGCTGCAGAAGAGCATTGGCTTCTGCGGTGATGGGCTAGGCGCCTTCTGCCTGCCGGATCCCAGTCATTTGAGCAAAGCGAAAAGCCGCAGCGCATTCCTGGTCGTTCCGGAAAGAGCTTTAAACCCAAAAAGCAAGCAAGCTTCAGTTTTCCGTGACTGGAAAATGTTTGCGGCCACTTAACCTTGACCAACACGCTTCTGACCGTCCAAGTTGGTTGAGCCGGTCTTCCCCTGAGGTTCAGAGGGTGACCGCTCTGCAAACTGGAGGGATAGTTTTGAGAGTAAACAATTCGCTTTGGCGCAGCCTGACGCTAGCCGCCGCGCTTTCAGTGGCTGCGGCCCCAATCGCTGACGCCTGCACGCGTGTCGTCTATCATGGTCCGGAAGACCGCGTCTTGACGGCGCGTTCCATGGACTGGAGCCTGCCGATGCTTTCCAACCTGTGGGTGTTCCCGCGCGGCATGGAACGAAATGGCGAAGCGGGCGAGAATTCGCTCACATGGACGTCGAAATACGGAAGCATGATTGTTTCCGGCTATGATTTCTCCACGGTTGACGGCATGAACGAGGCTGGCCTAGTGGCAAACATGCTCTGGCTGGTGGCGTCGGATTACCCCGAGAATGACGGGTCAAAGCCCGAGATATCGCTGTCGATCTGGGCGCAGTATTTCATGGACAATTACGGAAGCGTTGCCGAAGCGGTGGCCGATATGAAAGCCAATCCTTTCGACGTCGTGACCGCTGACGTTCCCGATCAGCCCGGCCGCCTGGCGAAGGTGCATCTTTCGCTCTCGGACGCCAGCGGCGACAGCGCCATTCTGGAATGGCTGGACGGTGAACTGGTCATTCATCACGGCCCGGAATACCGTACCATGACGAATGATCCGCCATATGATCAGCAGCTGGCGATCAAAAGGTACTGGCAGGATGTCAATCCGCGTGAGTCGCTGCCCGGCACAACCCGTTCTCCCGATCGCTTTACCCGTGCTGACACCTATATCGACATGGTGGTTCAGTCGGATGAACCACGCATCGCCGCAGCTGCCGCAATGAGTGTGATCCGCAACGCTTCCGTTCCTTATGGCATCAACACGCCGGACGCGCCGAACCTGTCCACCACGCGCTGGAGGGTCGTCGCAGATCACAAGGACAAGCTGTTTTATGTCGAATCCGCGATTTCGCCGAACCTCTTCTGGGTCGATCTGAACAATCTGGATTTCTCAGCCGAAGCCGGGGTGCGGATGCTGGATCTGGGCGTTGACATGATCGAACTCAAGTCAGGCGAGGTCTCGGCTGAATTCAAGCCCGCCGAACCTTTCCAGTTCGAGCCGGTCAACTGAGACATGCCGGCCACTGCATTTCCCTGTGGTGGCCGAGCCAGCCGCAACATGATGAGGCCCGTGAGATGAACTCGACGGGCCTCATCATTCAAAGCGCGGATGCCTGCGATCAAATTAGTCCCGGTCAGAACCGGTAGGTAACTCCCAGAACCGGCCCGCTCAGCCTCGTGTCATAGACATGACCGTCTTTTTCGTAGTCGGTGTCGACGATCTTGTAGCCTGCGGAAAATGACAGGTGCTCAGTGAAGGTATAGTTCACCGTCGAAAGGAAGGACCAGGTCAAATCGGAGTTGACGTCAAAGCCGCCGATATCGGCCTGAGCCTGAACCGATAACCTGTCCGTCACATTGAAAAACGCACGGGCGCCGACAACGGGATCGACCCAACCGAAGCTTTCGTCATAACTGATCGATCTGCCAAGTCCACTGGCCGTGATTTCGTTCGAAATATGCCACAGACGTATGCCGGCCAGGGCGTCGAACGTAAAAGTGGGCGTGTCGAGAACGCGGTATCCGCCCTGCACGGTGGCCATGAACTGCCTGGTATTGAGTTTGCCGGTCGCTTCAAACGGCGGCAGTTGCGATGTGCCCGGAAACCTGTATGTGTCCTCGTCGCTCGTATCCGTATACATCATGTCCGCAGAGAGAACGAAACGTTCGTAGCGCCCCCAGACATTGACAAATCCGGCAATATTCAGCCCGTCCCGCCCCTCGGAAAAAGAGCGGTCGACGTGCACGGTCGGCCCGACACCGAAGGGCGAAACCTTCCCCTTGACACCGGTTGCCCACAGATAGGGGGTGATCTGGAGCGCCCAGTTAGAGGTGCTCGGCGCGGAGGTTTCCGGGGCCGCGGTGACACTGTCGGCCGCATGGAGAACTTGCGGAACACATAGAGATAAAGCGCATGCAAGGATATATTTTTTCAATGTGTTTCCCCCGGTCCGGCAACCTGAAAACCGATTTTACTTCCATCATCGCCTTTTGTAAGCAGTTGCCTTCATAGAAACCAGCTGCATCTCTGCGGTTCCACAGAAACAGCGATAGGCGTGCGGTTTGTTGCCGGTACGCGAGCGTTTCAGTAACCAGATCTTTAACCGGGCAATTCTATTTTCAGGAAAGCGTATTCCGAATTTTCCCTGAAATGGATTTCAATGTCGTATTTCCTGAACCTGGCACTGGTCCCCTCAATCCTGCTGTTTCTGGTTTTCGGTCTTGCCTTGTTCGCCGTGACCTATTGGGTTCTGCGCCTGTTTGCCCGATTTGCGCGCACCGATGCTCTCGTCATTCCGCTGGGCGCCTTCATTGGAACGATTGCGACATCCTGGGCTCTGTCTCTCGGCTTCGTTGCTGCCGATATCTGGACGCTGCATGCAAAGGCCGACCAGGAGCTCACCTCGGAACGTTCCGCGATCAATCGACTGATCGGAAACGCAGACGCCGAGGTCCTGAACAGGCCTGACCTTGAGGCAGCGATGGAGTTCTATCGTGAAACGGTGATCTCGGACGAATGGGGCGCCAACGGAAACCTTCATCCGGCAGCTTCGGTCGAGCAGGCTCTTCAGAAAATACGCATTATCATCATGGATATCGCCGAGGGCGACGCGCCCGCGCCGATCATCAATCAGACCGTTGCCATTTTCAATGACCTGCAGGAAACGCGCGATGTGCGCCTCGCCATCGCCAGCACGACCGTCAATCAATATAAATGGTACATGCTGCTGACGCTGACGATCTTGACATCGCTTACGATCGCCGTGACGCACGCAGACAGAACACGCGCGGGGAGTATAGCGATATTCCTCTATGTGCTTGCAGCCACAACAAGCCTCTGGCTGCTGACGGTGCACGCAAGCCCGTATGCCGGCATCGAGACGATAGAGCCAAGCGGGCTGTATCTGAATTTGACCTGACGGCTGACCGTACCGGGGTGTGTTCGCCAGGTTGAGGAGCACAAATCCGGCGGCATTTGCTTTCCGAAGTTGCGGCCCAGGGTTTTCCGAAGTTTCCGACACTAAGCTGTCGTTAGAAGCGGTGAGATAGTCGCAAAACAACCAGCAACGGACTGGGCTTAGTGATGCACGCTCCGACATGGAACGGCACTTCCTTTGACAAACTTTCAGATACACCGGCAGCGAGCATGCCGCCTATTGACTATGCAGCAGCTCTTCCGCAACGAACATGTCTGCTTTCTCGTTCGCTGACACAAAACCAGTCTGTCCCCTTTCGTGAAGAGTTTCGGATGCCGTCAGGCGTACGAAAGTCGCCGAGGAAGGAACCCGCGGGCGGCGAAGGCTGGACTATGGGGATTTCGACTTTGAGCCCGTCCCTGAACTGACGTGGATGGGCATTTTTCGCGCCGTACCTGTTGCGGCCAGACAGTTTCGGCGTGTTTTTGAGCTGCGGTGTGGGGGAAACATATGCCGGTGGACGACCTGGTCGGCCTCGGTCATGGTGATGGAAGCGCACGGTTGCATTGCCTCGGGCGGGGTATCCCGGGCAGGATTTGTGGCTATGCCATGCCGGGTCATGACGCATTCTCCCGGTTGGTTAGAGGTGGCTCGGGAAATCTG
>NZ_DEPM01000185.1:0-5715 GCF_002358775.1 Martelella sp. UBA3392 | reverse complement strand
GGCAATACCTATCACCTGATGCTGCGCCCCGGCGCGGAACGCGTTGCGCGGCTCGGCGGCCTTCATTCGCTGATCCGCTGGCCGCATCCGATCCTGACGGATTCGGGCGGGTTTCAGGTGATGTCGCTGGCAGCGCTCAGGGAGATCGACGAGAAGAAGGGCGTGACCTTCAAGTCGCATATCGACGGCAGCGTCCACCATATGAGCCCGGAACGCTCGATCGAGATCCAGGGCCTGCTGGGTTCGGACATCCAGATGCAGCTCGATGAGTGCGTCCGGCTTCCGGCCGACCGCCCCGAGATCGAGAAATCCACGGAGATGTCGCTTGCCTGGGCCGAGCGCTGCCGCATCGCCTTCGGCGACCAGCCCGGCAAGGCGATGTTCGGCATCGTGCAGGGCGGTGATATTCCCGACCTGCGCGTCCGCTCCGCGCGCGGCCTCGCAGACCTCGATCTCAAGGGTTACGCCGTCGGCGGGCTTGCCGTCGGCGAGCCGCAGGACGTCATGCTGGCGATGCTGGAGACGACGCTGCCCGAACTGCCGGCGGAAAAGCCGCGCTATCTGATGGGCGTCGGCACCCCGGACGATATCCTGAAATCGGTGGCGCGCGGCATCGACATGTTCGATTGCGTGATGCCGACAAGGGCAGGGCGCCACGGCCTCGCCTTCACAAGGCGCGGCAAGGTCAACCTGCGCAACGCCCGCCACGCCGAGGACCTGCGCCCGCTGGACGAGGAAAGCGACTGCCCCGCGACCCGCGATTATTCACGCGCCTATCTGCACCATCTGGTGCGTTCCAACGAGTCGCTGGGCGGCATGCTGCTGACCTGGAACAATCTGCATTATTACCAACAACTCATGCAGGGCATTCGCAAGGCCATCGCCGAGGGACGCTATGACGATTTCGTCGCGGAAACCCAGGAAGGCTGGGCGAGGGGCGATGTCGCCGCTATCTGACCGGCGGCAAGTCCCAGCGCCGGTAAAGCTCGTCAAGCGCTTTTGCCGTATGGCATTCGACAGTCGGCAGACCGGAGCGGCGTAAGGCCTCGGCGTATTTGGTCGCGCTGTTTTGGGTCTTGAACAGGATCCAGTCGATCATGTCCCATTTGATGCTGTCCTGCGCGCCTTCCAGGTGGCCGGCGCGTTCCGCGCGGTTCACCGTGGTTCGCCTGATATAGCGCGCCAGCCGGCGCCAGCGGCTGGATGTAATGAGGATCGCGCCGGTCGCACGCGCAAGGCGCTGCGGCATCAGCCGGCTGTAATTGCCGTCCATGACCCAGTGCTCGCCCATGATGGCGTCATCGTGCAGTCTCGCGAACTCGGCCTCGGGGCGAGGCTTCCAGTCGGTGTTGGGCAGATGCTGGAACTGATCCAGGTGGATCGCCTCGATATCCAGCTTTCTGGACAAAGCGACGGCCAGGGTCGACTTACCCGCATTGGAGGGGCCGAGGACGACGATACGCGTCCCGAGAGATTCCAGACTATGCATGAGAGATACGCAGACAGTTTCGCAGATTGTTTCTATGTGTTCCGCAGGGAACAGTGCCCGGCGGGGTCACTATAACAAAGATCACATAATGTGGATTATGGAACTTTCTAATATCACCGGCAACAAAACTCCATTGTCGCCGGTGCTGATATTTTCTCGCTGAAGAATGGCGTTTAACGCAGTTCCATCAGTCGCTTGTGGGCAGCCGTGAAACCTTTCAGCGAAGCCGTGATGCTGAACTTCTCGTTGCCGTCGATCGGCTGGGCGATGATGTTCAGCGCGACGCCATTCTTCATCCGCTCGGCCATCGCCGCATCGAATTCGACGGGCACGAGGCAGCCCTGCGGCAGACACGTGGAGAAGCCGAATGTCTTTCCTTCGGTCGCCTCATCAATCGTCAGCGTCACGCCCTGGGCCAGCGCCAGGCCGAACGGCATGATTACGACGCCCTGAATCTTGTCGTCCGGCGTCACCGACAGCTCGACCGTCATCACCCGCTGGCCGCTGTCCTTTGCCACCTGATTATGGATCATCGCGCAGCGGTCAACGCCCTCGTTGGAGATGCAGGTGACCCGCCAGTCCTGATAGGTTTCGTTGAGCGAGCTCGCGCCCTCCGGCAAGGCCGAAATTGCCGGGCTTGCGGCTGCGCCGAAAAGAAACGCCGAAATGATGCCGGCTGCGATGTGACGAGGTTTCACCAGGAATCTCCCAAATTCATCTGAATTTCGCGTGAAACTAGCATGATTCGCCGGACGCCAACACCGGCAACACGCTCGCGCGATACGCATGTTTTCGGGTTCCGCGCAAAGATGTGTGCGGCAATGATGTAGCGCCCGGTTTAATCGGCGGCAATGCTTGCATGGCCGTCGGTTCCTCGCCATAGTCGCCGGCAAATCGTAAGGCGTACAGACAGGAGAATTCCCGATGTCCTCGCACGGAAGGCGCGATGAACAGGAAGGCCATGCGCGGCCGCCCGTTCCCGATATCATGGCGATTCTCGGCGAGAACAAGCCGCGCCGACGCTTCCCCTGGGGCTGGCTGGCGCTCGTCATCGTCCTCATTGCCGCGGGCTATGGCGGCTACCGCTTCTACCAGAGCGGCGACCTGCAACTGGTCGCGGCCCGGCCCGGCTACACGACCGCCGAGGTGATCCGCGGACCGATGAACATCACCGTGCGCGCCACCGGCGCGATCGAGCCGATCAACCGCGTCGAGATTTCGAGCGAGCTTTCCGGTACGGTGAAGGACGTGCTTGTGGATTTCAACAGCGAGGTCAAGGCCGGCGACGTGCTGCTCGAACTCGAAACCGACGAATTGACGGCCGATATATTGAGCGCCAAGGCCAAGCTCGCCGCCGCCAGTGCCGATGTCGCGTCGAGCGTCTCCGATGTCGAATCCGCCAAGGCAACCATGGATCGCGCCGAAACCCTGGCAAAGCGCAATGTCGCGCCGCGCCAGGCTTTCGAGGACGCGCAATTTGCCTATGCGGCCGCTGTTGCCGACCGCCAGAGCGCAGAGGCGCGGCTCGATGTCGCCAAGGCCGAGCTGGCGCTGGCGGAACTGCGGCTCAGCAAGGCGACCATTCGTTCGCCAATCGACGGCGTCGTGCTTTACCGCAATGTCGATGTCGGCCAGACCTTCACGACCTCGCTGGAGGCCCCTACTCTCTTCGTCATCGCTGGCGATCTCGGCCAGATGGAGCTGCGCGTCGATATCGACGAGGCCGATGTCGGCAAGGTCGAGCCCGGTCAGAAGGCAAGCTTCACCGTCGAGGCCTTTCCCGACAAGCGCTTCCCGGCCGAGATCGCCTCGATCCGCTATGCCTCCGAGCTCAACAGCGATGTCGTGACCTACAAGGCGGTGCTCCTGGTCGACAATTCCGAGCGCCTGCTGCGCCAGGGCATGACAGCGACGGCCGATATTCTGGTCAGCGAATCCGAGGATGTGATCCTGGTGCCGACCGCGGCGCTGCGCTTCGTGCCGGCCGGCGTTGACGCACCCACCTCTTCGGGCGACGAGCGCACCGCCTGGCTGCTGCGCAACGGCGAACCGCTCCCGGTTCCGATCACGGTCGGCGCCAGCGATGGTCGCTATACCGCCGTCGTGAACGGCGATCTGCGCGTTGGCGACATGGTGGTTACGGGCAACGGCCGGGAGGTTCGATGATATGAACGCGGCACCTCCCCTTATCGAATTCCGCAAGGTCTCGCGGATCTATGGCTCCGGCGAAGCGGAAATCGCCGCCCTGAACGGCGTTGATTTCTCGATCGAGGCTGGCGAGTTCCTCTCGATCATGGGCCCGTCGGGCTCCGGCAAGTCGACGGCGATGAACATTCTCGGCTGGCTCGACCGGCCGACCAGCGGACAGTTCTTCTTCCAGGGCGTCGACACGACCGAACTGCCCGGCCCCAAGCTGACCCTGCTGCGCCGCCATCTGCTGGCCTTCGTGTTCCAGCGCTACAATCTGCTGCCGCGCTCCTCGGCGATCGAGAATGTCGAACTGCCGCTGCTTTATCGCGGCATCAGCCGCACCGAGCGCCGCGAGCGGGCTGAAAACGCGCTTGATCAGGTGGGCCTCGGCGATCGGCTGCACCAGCGCACCATGGAGCTTTCCGGCGGCCAGCAGCAGCGCGTGGCGATTGCCCGCGCGCTGATTACCGAACCCGCCGTTCTGCTCGCCGACGAGCCCACGGGCAATCTCGATACCAAATCTAGCAACGAGATCATGGAACTGGTCACCAGCCTCAATGTCGATATCGGCATCACCGTGGTGATGGTCACCCATGATGAAAATGTGGCGCGCTATGCCAGCCGGCGCATGCATTTCCTCGATGGCAGGGTCGATGGCAGCTATCGGCCGGGCCGCGGCGAAAGGCGGGAGGACGACCATGTTTCTTGAAATGCTGAAACTCGCGCTGCGGGCCGTCAGGCGCAACCTGCTGCGCTCGTTCCTCACCGTGCTCGGCGTCATCATCGGCGTTTCGGCGGTGATCGTCATGGTGACGGTTGCGAACGGCACGGCGGAACAGGTGCGCACCGAAATCGCAAGGCTTGGCACGGATGTCCTGTTCGTGCGGCCCGGCCAGCGCGCGCCGGGTGCGGCCTCCGAAGCCGCCAAGGGGTTCACCGAGCGCGATATCGCGGCGCTCCGCAACCAGATACCGGACCTGCGCGCCGTCGCGCCCCAGAACATCGCCGATGCGACCGTTGTCGCCGGCGGCAACAACCGCAAGACCGTGGTGATCGGCACCAGCGATGCGTTTCTCGACGCCCAGGACTGGACCATTGAAAGCGGCAGCGATTTCGCCGGCGCCGAGGTCGCGGCCAGCGATACTGCCTGCATTCTCGGCGCGACGGTGAAGCAGACGCTGTTTGCCGATGACGATCCGGTTGGCCGCAATGTCCGCGTCGGCAATATTTCCTGCGCCGTGATCGGCACGCTCGTGGCCAAGGGCGAGGCCGGCATGGGCCGCGATCAGGACGATATCGTGCTGATGCCGATCGCCACCTTCCAGCGGCGCCTCGGCGGCGACAGCTATATCGAGAGCATCGTGCTCGCCGCGAAAGACGGCGTTTCCACGCAGGATCTGAAGGCCGAGGTCGGCGACCTGCTGCGCGAACGCCGCAATATCCTGCCGGGCCGGCCGGACGATTTCGAGGTCAACGACATGACCGAGATCACCAACGCCGTGTCCGGTACGAAAAGCCACCTGACAGGCATGCTGGCGGCGATCGCCGGCGTCAGCCTGCTGGTCGGTGGCATCGGCATCATGAATATCATGCTGGTGTCGGTCACCGAGCGCACCCGCGAGATCGGCCTCAGGCTCACCGTCGGCGCGCTGGAGCGGCAGGTTCTGCTGCAATTCATCGTCGAGGCGCTGGTGCTGTCGATATCGGGCGGCGTGGCCGGCATCATCATCGGCCTCGGCCTCGCCTATGCCGCCGTGCAGTATCTGTCCCTGCCCTTCGTCATCGACCCATGGATGATCGCCGGCGCCTTCGGCTTCTCGGCCCTGATCGGCCTGATCTTCGGCTATTTCCCGGCAAGACGGGCAGCGCGGCTCAGCCCGATCGATGCGCTGCGGTTCGAGTGAGTGAGCCGAGGCCTCTCAGCCCAAATCTCCCCCCTTGAGGGGGAGATGTCGCGAAAGCGACAGAGAGGGGTAAAGGGCGCAAGCCCTAAAAGCCGCAGTCTCCGTGCTCTCGGAGAGGGTTCACCCCTCTCT
>NZ_DEPM01000274.1:0-14427 GCF_002358775.1 Martelella sp. UBA3392 | reverse complement strand
AGGGGGAGATGTCGCGAAAGCGACAGAGAGGGGTAAAGGGCGCAAGCCCTAAAAGCCGTCAACACCGAACTCTCGGAGAGGGTTCACCCCTCTCTGCCCCTCTCGGGGCATCTCTCCCTCAAGGGGAGAGATCAGGAACGGAGAGGCTTCCGATATCGAAAGCCAGAAACCAACGACTGCGCCTCGGCCCGACGACCGCTGCTTATTCCGAAGCAGCGTCAGCCAGCGCCTTGGCGTCGTGGTTGCCGTCATTGTCGCCAGCTTCCGCCTTCGGCGTGCGACGGCGGCGGGCGGGCTTCTTGGGGGCTTCGCCTTCCGGGGCGGCTTCGGCGGCGGGTGCCTTGTCCTCGGTTGCCGGTGCTTCGCCCTCGGCTGCCGTTTCGGCGGCGGCGCGCTTGGTGCGGCGCGGGCGGGCGGCGGTCGAAGCGCGGCGGCGCGGCTTGTCGACCGGCTGGCCGTTGGCATCTTCTGCCATCACTTCGGCGGGCGTGCCCTCAATCACCGGCTGCGGCCCATCGGCATCGACGGCCTGTTCGGGGCGGCGATTGTTGCGACGGTCGTTGCGGTCGTTGCGCTCGCTACGGTCATTGCGGTCGTTACGATCATTGCCGTCATTGCGATCATCGGCGCGGTTGCCGTTGGCCTGGGCGGCGTTGTCGTCATTGTCATCATTGTCGGAGCGGTCGTCGCGCTGGTGGCGATCCTGCATCTGCGCCTGGGCGGCGGCGATGATCCGGTTGTAGTGCTCGGCATGCTGAAGATAGTTTTCAGCCATGACGCGGTCGCCGGCGCTCTGGGCGTCGCGCGCCAGCGTCATGTATTTCTCCGCCACATGCTGGGCGGTGCCGCGGACTTTCACATCGGGACCGGCGCTGTCATAGGTCCGGGTCAGCGGATTGGCGCCCTTGCGGTTGAAATTGTTATTATTGCCGCCGCGCCCGCGTCCGCGTTTATTCTGCTGTCCTGACCTCATGAAAACTTCACCTGAATTTCTGTTTATGGTCGAGCTACGCCCTTTGCCGGGCGGTGTCATGAACACACGGCGGCATAGTCCATCCGGCAGGGCATCTCAGCGCTGCCATTCGTGGAATTTAAGGACCTGAATCACGCAAAAGACGGTAAGTCGCAATGAACCAACATTGGACGGAAAACCTGTAGACTGAGGCCAAGCGACGAATCGCTGTTTCTTTCAGTCGCCGTTTTGCGTGGCTGCAACCTAGCCCGCCTGTGGAGAAATTCCAAGCCCTTTCTTTAGCTGATTTCAAAAAAATCCGGGCGCCTGGGCCGGAAAATCGCAATCTTTCGCGACAGGAACGCCGCGCAGTTTCAAATATTTAGACAGACCCATTGCCGGCGGCCAAAAAGCCGCCGCCTCTGTCTCCGGCCTCAATCGGACCTGATGAATATCAACACGCGATCGTTTCCGCCGAGGTCTTTGGCTGCAACCGAGAGTTTGAAACCGGCCTCAGTAAACACCCTGGTCACCGCCACCTTCTGTTCGGCTCCGATTTCGAGCGCCACGATCCCGCCTTCGGCAAGATGGTCGCCCGCGCCGGCGGCGATCGCCCGATACGCATCCAGGCCGCTTTCGCCGCCATCAAGGGCTGCCAGCGGATCAAAATCGCGAACCTCGGGCTGAAGCGCCGCAATCTCGTCCGAGACGATATAAGGCGGATTTGACACGATCATGTCAAACCGGCCGTCAATTGCCTCGAACCACGAACCCTGTTTAAGGCTGAGCCGGTCGGCTACGCCATTTATCAAGGCATTGCCGCGCGCCGTTTCAAGGGCGCCCTCGGAAATATCCGTCGCCACGCCCTCCGCTTCTGGACACTGGCTGAGCAGCGTGATCGCGATCGCCCCGGTTCCGGTGCCGAGATCCACGAAACGCGCCCGCCCGGTCTCGGCGATGCGGCGTTTCAGGAAGGGCAGGCATTGTTCGACCAGGATTTCGGTATCCGGCCGCGGCTCCAGCGTTTCCGGCGACAGCAGGAAGTCGAGCCCGTAGAACTCGCGCGCGCCGAGAATGCGGTAGACCGGTTCGCGGTTCTTGCGGCGTTCGACCGCTTCGGCGACCGCCTGCATCTCGATGGCATCGATCACGCGCGCACCCTCGGTCACCATCTCGGTCAGCGTCAGGCCGAGCACGCCGCTGACGAGATGATGAGCATCTTCCTGCGGCGCATCGAGACCTGCCGCCGCGAAGGCGTCGACAGTCTGGCGGAAGAGTTCCGAAAGCGTCACCTCAATGCGCCTCGACGCCGAGCATGGCAAGCTGGCCGGCCTGGTAATCGGCCACCAGCGCATCCACGACCTCGTCGAGATCGCCGGCGATCACGGCATCGAGCTTGTAGAGCGTGAGATTGATGCGGTGATCGGTGACGCGACCCTGCGGAAAATTATAGGTGCGGATGCGTTCCGACCGGTCACCCGAACCGACCTGGCTCTTGCGGTCGGCGGAACGGGCATCATCGGCGCGCTGGCGTTCCATGTCATAGAGCTTTGCCCTGAGCACCTGCATCGCCTTCGCCCGGTTCTGGTGCTGGGATTTTTCCGAACTGGTGACGACAATGCCGGTCGGCAGGTGGGTGATGCGCACGGCGGAGTCCGTGGTGTTGACGTGCTGGCCGCCAGCACCTGAGGAGCGCATCGTATCGATGCGGATATCTTCCTGGCGCACCTCGACATCGATATCCTCAGCTTCCGGCAGCACGGCTACGGTCGCCGCCGATGTATGAATGCGCCCGCCGGCCTCGGTTTCCGGCACGCGTTGCACCCGATGAACGCCGGATTCGAATTTCAGCCGGGAGAACACGCCCTTGCCTGAGACCGAGGCGATGATTTCCTTGTAACCGCCCGCATCGCCCTCGCTCGCCGACAGCACCTCGACCTTCCAGCCCTTGGAAGAGGCGTAGCGCTCATACATGCGGAACAGGTCGCCGGCGAACAGCGCCGCCTCGGAACCGCCGGTGCCCGCGCGGATTTCGAGCACGGCGCTCTTTTCATCGGCGGCGTCGCGCGGCAGCAGCAGGATCTGGATTTCGCCCGACAGCGCGTCGATCTTCTCCTCGAGGTCGGGCATCTCCATTTCCGCGAGTTCGCGCATTTCGCGGTCGGTCGCCTTGTCGGCGAGCAGGGTTTCCAGATCGGCAAGCTCGCTTTCGGCGGCCTGATAGTCGCGGATCTTCTTCACCACCGGTTCCAGCTCGGCATATTCGGAGGCGAGCTTCACATAGGTTTCCGCGTCGGGACCGGACGACATCCGGGCCTCGACCTCGGAGAACCGCCGTTCCAATTCGCGCATCTTGTCTTTGGGTAGCCTTGCCACGCCGGGATCACTCCGCTGGTTATGGAGGTTTGTTATGGAGCGCTCGCGCGCCGATCGCTTATGACGGATCGCCGTCTATAGCGGAATATTGTGGTCGTTCGCAAAGCGTTCAAGCAATGCGCGCACCGGGGTGCCGTTGCCGGGATCGTCAAGCGCGGCGTTGATCTCGGCGCTGACCGCGTCGATATCGAGCCCGAGCAGCATCGCCTTCACCGGTCCGATCGCCGTCGGCGACATCGACACGGCGCGGTAGCCGATCGCAAACAGCGCCAGCGCCGAAATCGGCTTGCTGGCATATTCGCCGCACAGCGTCACCGGCACATTGTTGCGCTCGCCCGCGCGCACGATATCGCGCAACATCCGGAGAAACGGCTTGCTGATCGTGTCGTAGCGGTCGGAAACCCGGGCATTGCCGCGATCGATCGCCATGAAGAACTGGTAGAGGTCGTTGGACCCGACCGAGACGAAATCGACCTCGGCCATCAGCTCGTCGATTTCATAAAGCAGCGCCGGCACTTCCAGCATGGCGCCGAGCTCGATCTTCCTCGGCGCCTGATGGCCGAACTTGACGAGATGCTGGATTTCCTTGGCCATCAGCGCCCGCGTCTCGCGCAGCTCGCCGACCTCGGAAACCATCGGCACCATGACGCGCAGGGTCTCGCCCGCCGTCGCCTTCATCAGAGCGCGCATCTGCATGCGCAGGAGATAGGGCCGGTCGAGCGCAAGCCGGATCGCGCGCCAGCCCATGGCCGGGTTTTCCTCCTCCTGGGCGCGGAAGAAGGAGACCATCTTGTCGGAACCGATATCGAGCGTGCGGAAGGTCACCGGGCGGTCGCCGGCATGGTCGAGCACCTGTCGGTAGAAACTCTCCTGCTCGGCGGCCTTCGGCATGCGAGAGGCGATCATGAACTGCAACTCGGTGCGGAACAGGCCGATGCCCTCCGCGCCCGAATCGTCGAGTTGCGGCAGGTCGACCAGCAGGCCGGCATTCATCATCAGCTTGAAACGCACGCCATCTGCGGAAACCGGCTCGACGGCGCGCAGCGCGCGGAACTGTTCCTGCCGGCGGGCGCGCAGGCGGACCTTCTCTTCGTATGCAACGACGAGTGCATCGAGCGGGCGCACATGCACCTCGCCATCATCGCCATCAACGATTATGGCATCGCCGTTTTCGACCTGGGCGGCAACGCCGGTCGCCTGGCCGATCACCGGAATGCCCATGGCACGCGCGACGATGATGACATGGCTGGTGGCGGCCCCGTCCTCAAGCACCAGGCCGCGCAGCTTTTCGCGCGGATAGTCGAGAAGCTCGGCAGCGCCCATGACCCGCGCCACGACGACCGCGTCATCGGGAAAATTCTCGCCGTCGCGGTCGATCTCTCCGCCGGTCAGCTGTCTCAGAAGCCTGTTGGCGAGGTCGTCGAGATCATGCATCCGGTCGCGCATGAACGGGTCGGTAAGCCGGATCATCCGCGCCTTGGTGTCGCTCTGCACCTTCTCGACCGCGCCCTCGGCCGTCAGCCCCAGCGTGATCGCCTCTTCCAGCCGGCGGACCCAGCCGCGGTCATGGGCGAACATGCGGTAGGTTTCCAGCACCTCGCGGTGCTCGCCCTCGGAAGGCACATCGTTGCGCTGCAACAGTTCGTCGATCGAGAAGCGCAGTTTCTCGACGGCCGCGCGCAACCGCGCGATCTCGGCGTCGCTGTCCTCGTTGACAAGATTGCTGATGACGATGCGCGGCTCGTGCAGCACGGCATGACCGAGCGCGATCCCCTCGCCATAGGCATCGCCCGACAACGATACGGAACGGGTGAGATCCAGCTCCATGCCGGGGCGGGTGATCTTCTTGAGGTCGCCGGAGGCGATCAGTTCGGCGAGCAGCATCGCCGCCGTCTGCAGCGCCTCGACCTCCTCCTCGCTATAGGCGTGCTCATCGGTGTTCTGGACGACCAGAACGCCGAGCGTGCGGCCGGCGCGCAGGATCGGCACGCCCATGAAGGAGTGGTAGATTTCCTCGCCGGTCTCCGGCAGGTAACGGAAGGCGGGGTGCGACTGGGCGTCGGAAAGGTTCAGCGGACGGGCCGAGGCCGCGATCGTACCGACGAGCCCCTGCCCCATGCGCAGGCTGGCAAGGTGGACGGCGTCGCGCTTCAGGCCTTGCGTGGCGTAAAGCTCGAGAACGCTGTCGGCGCGCAGCACATAGACCGAGCACACCGCGGCCACCATATTGTCGGCGATCTGGCCGACGATGCGGTCGAGGCGGTCCTGCGGCTCCAATGGCTCCGCCATCAGTTCCCTCAGCCGCTTCAGCAATATGCGCGGGCTCGATGCCTGGTGGTTCATCACAGTCTGTCCCCGGTGGCGGAAGCGTTTTCGCTTCCATGGGCGTCCGGGACTCACCGGACGTCCTTTTAGGGTCTATTTATCGAGACCGTAGCAGGAATGCAAAGTCCTGACTGCAAGCTCGGCATAGGCGCCGTCGATCAGGATCGAGATCTTGATCTCGGACGTCGTGATCGCCTTGATGTTGATGCCCTTCTGCGACAGGGCCTTGAAGGCCGAGGCGGCAACGCCGGAATGGGAGCGCATGCCGATGCCGATCACCGAAATCTTGGCAAGCTCGGTCTCGCTCTGGATCACGTCATAGCCGATTTCGGACTGCTTGGCGGCAAGCGCGGCCTTGGCCTTTTCCACGTCCGATGCCGGCACGGTGAAGGTCATATCGGTATGCGTGCCCTCTTCCGAGATGTTCTGCACGATCATGTCGACATTGACATGGGCATCGGCGAGCGGGCCGAAGATGGCGGCGGCAACGCCGGGGCGGTCTTCGACGCGACGCAGCGAAATCTGAGCCTCGTCCTTGGCATACGCGATGCCGGTTACGACTTCCTGTTCCAAAATCTCATCCTCGTCGCAAATCAGGGTACCGGGCGGATTGTCGAAATCGCCCATGCCGGGGGCGTCCGGCGCATCGAAGCTTGAACGCACGAATGTGCGCACCTTGTGAACCATGGCAAGCTCGACCGAGCGAACCTGCAGAACCTTGGCGCCGAGCGAGGCCATTTCCAGCATTTCCTCGAACGCCACCTTCTTCAGGCGCCTCGCCTTCGGCTCGATGCGCGGATCGGTGGTGTAGACGCCATCGACATCGGTGTAGATGTCGCAGCGATCGGCCTTGACGGCAGCTGCGATGGCGACGGCGGAGGTATCCGAGCCGCCGCGACCGAGCGTCGCGACCCGATTGTCCGGGCCGATGCCCTGGAAACCGGCGCAGACGGCGACCTGGCCCTCGCCCATGCGCTTGATGATGTCCGAACCGTCGATATCGACGATGCGGGCCGCGCCATGGGTGCCATCGGTCTTGATCGGCAACTGCCAGCCCTGCCAGGAGCGGGCGTTGACGCCCATCGACTGCAGCACGATGGCAAGCAGCCCGGAAGTGACCTGTTCACCCGAAGAAACGACGATGTCATATTCGCGGGCGTCGTGCATCGGCGAGGCCTCGCGCGTCCACTCCACCAGTTCGTTGGTCTTGCCGGCCATGGCCGAAACCACCACGGCGACCTCGTGGCCGGCATCGACTTCCCGTTTCACATGACGCGCCACATTGCGAATGCGCTCGATATTGGCGACAGACGTGCCGCCGAATTTCATGACGATGCGGGCCATTGAAGACTTTCCAACTCAAAATTCCAAAGCGTACCGATCCGGACGCCTCATCCATGCCGCGTTCCGCCGGCAGGCCGCGTGCCTCGCTTGGGACAGCCAGATGCGACGCAAGCCGGGAAAACTGCGGTGTCTTAGCGAAATCGCCGCCTTCGCGCAATGGCGCTTTCGGCAGGAACGGGACGCCGCACCCGCCGCAACGCTATTTCGGTGAAAGACGGGTCGGCATGATCACCGGACCGCCATCGGCTTTTCCGAAATAGGCTTCGATCCCATAAACCCGGCGCAGGTTTTCCGGCGTCAGCACCGCGGCGGGCGGTCCATCCGCCACCACGCCGCCGCCATCCATCATGATCAGCCGGGTGCACCAGCGCGCGGCAAGGCCGAGATCGTGCAGCGACACGAGCACCGAACGCCCCTCGCGCAACAGCGAGACGAACACCTCCATCAGGCCGATCTGGTGGGCGGGATCAAGCCCGGCGACCGGCTCGTCGGCGATCAGCAGCGGGGTCATCTGCGCCAGCGCCCGGGCGATCAGCACGCGGGCGCGCTCGCCGCCGGAAAGCGTGTCGGCGGTGCGCTCGGCAAAGCCCTCGACGCCCATGCGCGCCATCGCCTCGGCAATGATCTGGCCACGGGCGTAATCGCCGAAGCAACTGCCCTGGCGCCACGGCTGGCGGCCAAGCGCCACCACCTCGCGCACCTTCACCGGCCAGGCGATCTCGTGGTCCTGCGGCAGGAAGGCGACCCGGCGGGCGCGTTCGTTGGCGCTCAGCTTTTCCAGCGGGCTATCCCGCAGGAACACGGCCCCGGATGCCGCCGTCACGCCGATCAGCGCCTTCAGAAGCGTCGTCTTGCCCGCGCCGTTGGGGCCGATCAGGCCGACCAGCTCGCCGCGCCCGACCCTGAGATCGACGCCATCCACGATGGCGCGGCCGCCTCTTTCAACGGTGAGGTTTTCGGCGCGCAGCAGCATCAGACCAGTTCCCGCCGCGTCTTGTAGATCAGCCAGAGGAAGAACGGCGCGCCGATCAGCGCCGTCACCACGCCGATCTTCAGGTCACGCTCCGGTGCCACCAGCCTGACCGCGACATCGGCCGCCAAGAGCACCGCCGCTCCGCCGAGCGCGCTTGCCGGCAGCAGCCTGGACGGCACCGAACCGACGAGCGGCCGCAGGATATGCGGCACCACCAGGCCGACGAAACCGATCGCGCCGGAAACGGCGGTCGCCGCGCCGACGCTTGCCGCCACGCCCCAGATCACCATCCGCTCCGTGCGCTTCGGCGACATGCCGAGACTGGCAGCGGCCTCATGCCCGAGCGTCAGCATGTCGAGCGCGCGGCCGCAGCCGAACAGAAGCACCCAGCCGGCCAGCATGAACGGCGCCGACAGCCACACCTGCAGCATGGAGCGGTCGGCGAGCGAACCCAGCATCCAGAACATGATCTCCATCGCCGCGAAGGGATTGGGCGAAAGGTTGAGCGCAAGCGAGGTCATGGCCCCGGCAAAGCTGGTCACCGCGACGCCTGCGAGAATGATCGTCAGGCTGCGCGCCCCGCCCCCGGCCAGAAACCGCACCAGCAGCACCGAGGCGAAGGCGAAGGCCAGCGCCAGAAGCGGCAGCGCCATCGAAAACAGCGCCGAAAGGCCGGTATAGATCGCGATCACCGCCCCGAGCGAGGCCGACGCCGAGACGCCGAGAAGGCCGGGCTCGGCCAGCGGATTGCGCAGATAGCCCTGCAACACCGCGCCGGAAAGCCCGAGCGTGGCCCCAATCATCAACCCGAGAATGGCGCGCGGCAACCGGATTTCCTGCATGATCAGAACGATGGACGCCGCATCGCGCCCAAACAGGCCGGCGACGCTCTGGCGAAACCCGATGCCTGCCGGCCCGACGACGAGGGAGGCGGTAAACAGCACCAGCACAAGAATGCCGAGGACGACCATCAGCCGAAAATAGCGCCGGCGCTCATTCATCCGCTCCGCCTCCGCCAAGTTTTTCGGCCAGCAAGGCAAGCCCCGCCACGTTGAAAGGTCCGCCGCATATGGTGTAGCGGCTCGGCAGGCTAACGTAATCGCTCCGCTCGGCGGCGGCCAAAAACGCGGGATGCCTGAACCCGGCCTCGGCGAGCGCCGGGGCCTCATAACCCGCGTCGCCGCCGACGATCACATCCGGCGCTGCCATGATCAGCCGTTCCAGCGGCAGCCGGCCGAGCGTATCGATCCCGACTTCCGACGCGATATTGACGAGACCGAGCCGGGCGATCATGTCGCCGGCAAGCGTGTCGTTGCCAGAGGTATAGCCATTGGCGTAATAGAGTGCGGCCGTGCGCTTGCCGGGCGGCGTTTCGGCGAGAGCGGCGAGGCCTTCATCCATCGCGGCGATCACGTCCGCCGCGGCCTGCTTCCTGTCGAGCAGCACGCCAAGACGTTCCAGATTGTGCCGCACATCATCGAGCGAGGCCTCGGGCGGAAACTCCGCCACCGCGATCCCGAGCCGCTTCAGAAGATCGACCGTCTCCCGCGTCGAATAGCTGCCGGCGAGCACCAGATCCGGCTTCATCAGGAAAACCTGCTCCGCCAGCCCGTCATTCAGCCGGTAGCCGGCGGCCTCTGCCGCCATCGCCGAGATGGCGGGATCGGCGGCAAGCCTGGACACCGATATCAATTGCCCTTCTCCGGCAACGAGCATCGCCATCTGGTCGGTGCACAGATTGATCGAGACCACGCGTTGCGGCGCGGCGGCGGCGGTGAAGGGAAGAAGTAGAAGAAACCCGGCGCACGCTGCGCTGAAAACATTGCGTTTGGCGTGCGCCGGGTGCGGCATTTAGAAGGTCCTTCGGTAAGAAAGCGTCACGGTTGTGCCGGGCGCATTATATCCGGGAATTGTCTGGTAATCCTCGTCGAAGAGATTTTCGACCGCGAATTTGACGTTTGACAAGTCATCCACGGCATAATTGGCGGAAATATCGACCACGGTATAGTCGCCGAGCTGCGGATTGAAGTTCGACTCATTGGTCCAGCGGCTGCCGACATATTCGATACCGGCGTTCAAATTGAGACGCTCGGTCGCCTGCCAGCTTGCCGCGGCCGTCAGCTTCAGCCGGTTCTGGTTGGCGATATACTCGTCATCGGTCTCGTTCTTGGGCAGGCGGTATTCCAGGCCGAAATCAAGGCCGAGCCGGTCGTCGAGCAGCATCTGCGAATAGGTCGCGCGCACGCCGCTGACCTTGGCCTTCTCGATATTCTCCATGGTGCCGATATAGGTGATCGGGTCGGAGACGAAGACGATCATGTCGTCGATATAGTTCTCGTAATAGACGACGTCGACCACGCTGCCCGCGCCGGAATCCCAGTTCAGCCCCGCCTCCCAGTTCTTCGAGGTTTCCGGGTCGAGATAGGGGTTGCCGACATAGGAGCCGTCGAACGCCCAGTAGAGATCGTTGAAGGTCGGCGCGTTGAAACCCGTGGAGAACGAGGCGCGCGCCGTCAGCCCTTCGACCAGTTCGTAGCCGAGCCCGACATTATAGGTCAGCGCCCCGCCGAACTGTTCGTCGGCATCGTAGCGCAGGCCGGCATTCACCGTGAGGGCATCCAGTTCGAGGCCGTACTGGCCGTAGAAGGCGCCGACATTGCGTCCGGTCTCGGTGTAGTCGACGGAAGAATCGACCGTTTCGCGATAGGCGTCGAAGCCGAGCGTGAAGATGTTGAGCGCATCGCCCGCCAAGACTTCCTTCGTGGTCGAACCGGAAATCCCAAAGCGATTGGTGTCGTAATGGGTATCGGCTTCCGGATGATCGTCGCGGAAATTCTTCTGATAGTCGAAGGCGGAATAGAGTTCGAACACCGACGACCAGTCGTCGGCATGGTCGAATTCCGCGCCGAGCTTGAAGGCGGCATTCGTCTGGATCGACTGATTGGCCCCGTAGACCATGTCGCCGGTCATCCAGTCGGCATAGGGCGCGCTGTCGAAATGCGGGTTGGAGCGGGCATAGAAGCCCTGCGAATAGACCCGGCCCCAGGCGAAATCCTTGCCGATCGAATAGTTGAAGCTGCCTTGCAGGAAGCCGTCGCGACCCGGCTCATGAACCATATTTGACGGCGTGGTGAAATCATAGCCTTCCGTGCCGATGACCGAGAGGCCGACATTGAAATCGACCCCAGACCCGGTGACACCACGGGTCGCGAGCGTGCCGAAGCCGCCCCATGGCCAGGTCACGCCGGTTTCAACGCTGGAGCAGATCGAAGCGCCATTTTCGCAGAAATTGCCATCCTTGGTGATGATGTTGACGACGCCGCCGATCGCGTCCGCGCCCCACTGGGCCGAATGCGCGCCCTCGACGATCTCGACGCGGGCGATGCTGGCAAGCGGAATATTGGCGATGGCGGTGGAGCCGCCGGTGGCGGAGGCGACCCGCATACCGTCGACCAGCACCAGCGTCTGGCCGGTATTGGTGCCGCGCAGGGTGATGCCGGCGTTGGCACCCATGCCGCCATTGGTGGTGACGTTGACGCCCGGATAGCTTCTCAGCAGCGAGGGAAGATCGACGGCGGCGGAGCGCTCGATATCCTCCTCGGTGACCACCGTGACCGTCGAGGTCGACTGCACGATCGTGGACGGGCGGCGCAAGGGCGTCGTCACATAGATGGGTTCCAGAACCGTCGTGGCGCCGGCATCCTGCGCCAGCCCCTCTCCGGCCGAAGCAAGCACGGCGACGGCCATGCCGGCCGCAATGAATTCTCTCATGTCAAATCCCCATTCGGGCCGGCCGCGGCCGGCAAAAAAGCACCGTGGGGAATGGGAAAGCGGTTTGGCCCGACCATCCATCCACGGCAACATCGTTTTCGAATGTCACCGCGACGGACGACCGCGCCTGAACAAGAACCCCGTGTTCAAGCAAGGGTGACCGGATCGGGCAGGTCTCCTGGCTTCCGCGTCATCGCCTGAATTTCCGTCTTCCCGGACATGTGCCCAGTGACGTGGTGGAAATGGCTCAACGGTTACAGTTGCGGGGGCAGCCGCGGTTTTGAACCGCGTTCCCTTTTCATCCGTTCTCGCGAACGGAACCTGATCCGGGATCTTCTTAGCGGGGCCGGTTTTCAGGTGTCAATGTAATTGGGCTTGTTTGAACAGAGCTTCACGGGCCGGGTGGCAATCAGGCCACAGCCCGGCCGAGATAGACCGTGCGGCCAGCCTCCTCCAGAACCGCGAAACCGCAGGCCTGCCAGAACGCGGCGCCGCCCGCCTCGGTCCATCCTGCCCCGACATGAACGTGACTGGCCCCAAGTTCGGTGAGATGTCGCAGCGCCGCGCCGAGAAGCTGACGCCCGAGCCCATGGCCTCGGGCGCGCGCAAGCAGGTTCATATGCAGATGCGCCGGATAGGCCTCGACCACTGCCGGCGGCGGCGCTTCCGGATGATGAAACAGATGGGCGCGCCATTCATCGGGCGACCATTGCGCGCGGCTTTCCGCATCCGGCTCCGGATAGCGCTTCCTGAGCGCCGGCCACCAGTCCGTCTCCAGCGTCCGCGCGAAGGCCTCGGTATCGGCTGTGCCCACGACATAGCCGCAGACCCCCGCCTCATCCTCGGCGACGAAGCAGAAGCCGCCATCGACCATCAGATAGGGCGCGGCATAGATATGGCCGATCATATGCGGATCGTCATAAAGCGGACTTGCATCCTGGCCGGTATCACCGGTCAGAAGCGCGATCGCGTAAAGCGCCTCCAGATCCTCTGCCTTGCCTTCGCGTATAAGCATGTCAGACCATCACCGGCTGATCGACCATATCCTCGGAACCGAAGAATTTCAGATAGCGCTCGACCTCGGCCGGATCGCCGGTCGCCTTCTGCGGATTGTCGGAGAGCTTCACTGCCGGGCGGCCATTGGCGTCGGAGACCTTGCAGACGATCGAGATCGGCTTCAGCCCGCCGACGCGGTGCGGCGCGCAGCCGATGAAATCATTGGTGAGATTGGTGCCCCAGCCGAAGCTCATGCGCACCCTGCCCTCGAAATGCTTGTAGGTTTCGATGATGGCATCGACGTCCAGCCCGTCAGAGAAGATCAATATCTTCTCGCGCGGATCGCGGCCCATCTTCTTCCACCAGGCGATGATCTTCTCGCCGCCCTCGATCGGCGGCGCGCTGTCGGGGCGGAAGCCGGTCCAATCGGCAACCCATTCCGGCGCGTTTCGCAGGAAGGCCGTTGTGCCATAGGCATCCGGCAGCGCGATCAGCAAATTGCCGCCATAGAGCTTGTTCCAGTCCTGCATCACCTTGTAGGGGGCCGCCGCAAGCGCCTCGTCCGTCTCGGCAAGGGCGGCGGCGACCATCGGCAGTTCGTGGGCGTTGGTGCCAACGGCTTCCAGATCGGTATCCATGGCGAGCAGCACATTGGAGGTGCCGGTAAAGGCCGGACCGATGCCTTCCTTCAGCGCCTCAACGCACCAGCGTTGCCACAGGAAGGAGTGCCGCCGGCGGGTACCGAAATCGGATATTCTCAGCCCGTCCAGCGCCGCCAGCCGCTCGACCTTCGACCACATCTTGGCCTTGGCGCGGGCATAGGTCACGTCCAGCGTGAACAGGCCGATACCCTTCAGCGCCGCGCGCGAGCGCAACTCGTTGATGATGCACAGCGCCGGTATCTCCCACATCGTGGTTTCCATCCAGCGGCCGTGGAAGGTCAGTTGATACTGGCCGTCATGACGCGTCAGCTCATATTCCGGCAGGCGGAAATTGGCGAGCCATGTCAGGAATTCCGGCTCGAATATCTGCGAGCGGCCGTAAAAGCTGTTGCCTGCGAGCCAGATCATTTCCTTCTTGGTGAGTTTGATCTCGCGCGCATGATCGAGCTGAGCGCGCAGTTCCCCCTCGTCGATCTCATCGGCAAGGCGGACCGAGGCAGTGCGGTTGATCAGGGAAAAGGTGGCGTTGACGTCCGGATAGAGCTTCCAGATCATCTGCAGCATCAAGAGCTTGTAGAAATCCGTGTCCAGAAGGCTGCGGATGATCGGGTCGAGCTTCCAGCTGTGATCATAGACCCGTGTGGCAATATCGGTCTTGGCCATCGCCTCCCGCTCCCTTCAGGCGTCATTCGCGTGAAGGGCGGTCATGCGCCCCTCCGGGCCCATGATTTAGCCGCTCTGTTATCGGAAATCCAGACCGCGGCGGCGCTTTTGCTCAAACCGAGTTTAACAGAACGGATTCCATTTAAGCCTGAAGGGCTCTAGTCGGCGGCAGGCGCCACCTGTTCGGCATCCTCGGTCACGGTCTCGACATCCGGGCTTGCGCCCTTCGGGGCGAACAGTTCCATCACTGCCCAGACCACGAGAGCCAGCACGAGACCGCCGCCCAGAACGTAGATCAGGCCACGGCCCCTCTCGGACTGCCGCGCCTCGTTCGGCGACAATTCGGACTTGCCGGTATCGGGTTC
>NZ_DEPM01000173.1:0-2663 GCF_002358775.1 Martelella sp. UBA3392 | reverse complement strand
TTCTTCGGCGGCGTTTTCGGCATTCTGGTGATTGCCGCGCTCGCGCCGCTGCTCGCGGATTTCGCGCTTCTATTGGAACCGGCGGACTATTTCGCGGTGATGTTGCTCGGTCTTGTCGCGGCATCCGTGGTCTCTAGCTCCGGCACGCTGCGCGGCGTGATGATGGTGACGCTGGGCGTTCTGCTCGGCACGATCGGCGTCGACGTCAACAGCGGCGCCACCCGCTTTACCGGCGGCGTTCAGGACCTGCGCGACGGCATCAATCTCGTGGTCGTCGCCATGGGGCTCTTCGGCGTCTCCGAAGCGATGTTTTCCGCGCGCGGGGCATCGGCCTCCTATGCCACGGAAAAGGTCTCGTGGCAGCGTTTCCTGCCGATGCGTGGCGAATGGCTGCGTTGCCTCGGCCCGGCGCTTCGCGGCAGCCTGATCGGCAGCTTTTTCGGCACATTGCCGGGCACTGGCCAGACGGTCGCCTCTTCGATCGGCTATGCCGTGGAAAAGCGCGTCTCGCCCAACCGCGCCAATTTCGGCAAGGGCGCGATCGAGGGAGTGGTGGTACCGGAATCGGCCAATAATGCCGCGGCCCAGACCGCCTTCATCCCGACGCTGACGCTCGGCATACCGGGATCCACGACGATGGCGCTGATGATCGGCGCCCTGATGATCCACGGCGTCACCCCCGGGCCGCGCCTGATCTCCGATCATCCGGCGCTGTTCTGGGGCCTGATCGTCTCCTTCCTGTTCGGCAATCTCTTTCTGCTGGTGCTCAACATTCCGCTGATCGGCATCTGGGTGAGGCTGCTGCGTATTCCGCATTACTTCCTCTATCCGACGATCGTCGTCCTGATCTCGATCGGCGTCTACAGCCTCGATCACTCGCTCTTCGATGTCTGGGCCATGCTCGGCTTCGGCCTGCTCGGTTATGGCTTGAGGCTCTACCGCTACGAACCCGCGCCGCTTCTGATCGGCTTCATCCTCGGGCCCATGATGGAGGAATATCTGCGCCGGGCCATGCTTTTGTCACGCGGCGACCCAATGATCTTCCTCCAGCGACCGGGCAGTGCCGTCATGATCGCGATTTCGGTCCTGCTTCTGGTGTTGACTGCCCTGCCGGGGTTGAAGCGGCTGGTCAAATCGATCGGCTGACCGCCCGGGAGCTTCCGGAGCAATTCCGGTCCGGCCGCGTCGACGCCTTCAGCAATCCAGATAAGTCTGTTGTCAGAGAGGTCGACAATGTCACCATCGCCTCCGTCCAAACGTGGTCGTCCAAGCTACACCACATAGCGTAATCGCTGAGGGGCTTTCGAGCCGGAAACGGACCAACTCGCCGCGGGCAGGCTGATTTTGGGGTCAGCGCTCATTGTGGCGATGGTTTCCAGTGTCATTCAGTGCGATCGCTGGACGGCCCAATTAGCGAGCGATCAGCGGCTGTATCGCGCAGCAAGTCGGTTGATGTAGGTTTCGAAGATGCCGGCCATGTCGACGGTTTCGCCCGAGCGCAGCCATTGCTCCTGCAGACCATCCATCATGGCGATGATTTCGAAGGCGAGGGCGCCTGCATCGGCGGCCGGGTCGAATGTCCCCTCGGCCTGTCCGGATCTGAGCGCTCTGGCGATGATGGCGTGCGTCTTTGCCGATCGGTCCGCGAACCAGTCCGCCGCTGGATGGTCGGCCGATAGGCTTTCCACCGACAGAAGCGCGAAGGCGCGGATCACGCCCGGGATCGTCTCGTTATACCGGACGATGTCCACCAGCGAACCGAGGAATGTGCGCCAGTCGGCGCTCTCCTGCGGCAACATGTCGGCGGTGACTTCATCGCGCTGTTCCAGGACAGCCAGCAGCAAATCGGTCTTGCTCGGGAAATAGTGCAGCAGGCCGGGAAGAGTCAGCCCCACCTCCGCGGCGACGGTGGCAATGGCCGCATTCTGATAGCCCGATTGACTGAACACCCGAACGGCAGCCTTCACGATTTCCGCACGCCGCTGCCGGCCCTTTCCATATGGGCCGCGCGCACGGCTCTCTGTCTTTTGAGGGGCGGGTTGCGTCGGGTTTTTCGTCGGCATGCGATGACGTCTCCATTCGGCTCTCAGATTACACGAAAAGCGCCCGATTTAAAAACCTAGTAATTGGTAGATTTTTATGATTTCGTGTCGTGACAGTGATCGACGCCACGCCGACCGGGTGGTTGTCGGTCAGGAACGAGCATGCCGGACATAAAGGGAGGCGATTATGAACAGCGATCAGACGCGCGGCGCGGCCGTCAATATCGAGCAGCTTCTGGACGAATTGACCCTGGAGGAGCAGGTGTCGCTGATGGCGGGCGCGGACTTCTGGACCACCGTTCCGATACCGCGCCTCGGCATCCCGGCCGTGAAGGTTTCCGACGGCCCCAATGGCGCGCGCGGCGCGGGCGGGCTGACCAACGGAACGCCGGCCGCTGCCTTCCCCTGCGCCATAGCGCTTGGGGCGAGCTGGAACAGCGACGCGGCCTATGAAATGGGGGCGGCGCTCGCCGCCGAAGCTCGTTCGAAGGGGGCGCGCGTGCTGTTGGCACCGACGGTCAACATACACCGCTCGGGCCTCAACGGGCGCAATTTCGAGTGCTATTCGGAAGACCCGCTGCTGACCTCCATGCTCGCGGTCGCCTATATCAAGGGCCTGCA